>JAIVJE010000024.1 GCA_020200195.1 Acidobacteriota bacterium
CTCGACCACGGCGGTCTTGAGTCCGAGCTGTGCGGCGCGGATGGCGGCCACGTAGCCGCCGGTTCCCGAACCGATCACCACAACGTCATATTCGTTCGGCATAGTCAGTCAGCGTCAGGAGCTAGGCGTCTGGAGGCTTTTTCTTGATGGTTGACAGCGGTACGAATGACACGGAGGGCGAGCCTGGCGACGGCGCCGAAACTTCGTCGGCCTCCGCCTCAGCTTGCGAAGGATCTAGACGGGCGACCTGCGACCGCAGCCGCGTGTAGTCGTACCGCAGCTCCCAGTATGACTGGTTGAGCGCATCGACCTTCCGGGACAGACGGCGTACGGACCCCAACGCCGCCACCGCCAGCAGCACGGCCATGCCTGCAACGACCCACAGGACCACAACCGCCGTACTTTAGCACCATTCGCGCAGGCTCGTCCGTTCCGCGTCGGGTCTTGATCTTGTACCTTTTCCCTTCTCCCTTTTTCCCTTTTCCCTTTTCCTTTCGAGCGTGCCCCCGACACGTTACAATCGGCGCTTCCCCATGGGAACGACCTCGAAGACGGTCCTGATCTGCGACGACGATCAGGGGATGCGCGACACGATCACGGCGATCCTCAAGCGCGACTATCGCGTCATGGCGGTGTCGAGCGGAGAGGCCGCGCTCACGCTCATGAAGCAGGAGGACGTCGACCTGATCCTGCTCGACGTGCGGTTGCCGGGGATCAGCGGGTTCGATGTCCTGCGCATCGTCAAAGAGAACTACGGCCTCGTCGAATGCATCATGATCTCGGCCATCAACGAAGTCGAGACCGCCGTGCAGGCGATGAAGCATGGCGCCTACCACTACATCACCAAGAACTTCGAGTACGACGAGCTGCGATCGCTCGTCCGCAACGCGTTCGAGCGACAGGACCTGAACCGGCAGGTCATCACGCTGTCGGCGCAGGTGACGGAACAGAGGGATCGGGAATTCCACATCGGGCCGAGCAAGCAGATCCGCGACATCATCGATGTCGTCCAGAAAGTCGCGAAACTCTCGGCGACCGTGCTGATCCTGGGCGAGAGTGGGACGGGCAAGGAGTTGCTGGCCCGGGTGCTGCACCGCGAGTCCGGCCGTGGCGAGGCGCCGTTCATCGCCGTCAACCTGTCGGCGATTCCCCATGAGCTCGTTGAAAGCACGTTGTTCGGACACGAGCGCGGGGCGTTCACCGGCGCGCACAAACAACAGCTTGGCAAGTTCGAGCTGGCCGCCGGGGGTACGCTGTTCCTGGACGAAATCGGGGACCTGCGCGTCGACCTGCAGGCCAAGCTGCTCCGAGCGATTCAGGAGGGTGAGATCGAGCGCGTCGGCGGCGCCAAACCGATCAAGACGGACTTCCGGCTGGTCGTCGCGACGAACGTCGACCTCGACAAAGCGGTGAAGGACGGGCGATTCCGCGAAGATCTCTACTATCGGATCAACGTCATTCCGATCCGCATGCCGCCGCTCCGGGAACGAATCGACGACCTGCCCGAGCTCGCGCGGTTGTTCGTGCAGCGGTACAAGACGAAATTCAAGAAGCCCGTGCGCGGTGTCGCCGACTCCGCGCTGCGGATCCTCGCCTCCTACTGGTGGCCGGGCAACATCCGGGAACTGGAGAACCTGATCGAGCGGCTGGTGGCGGTCAGCGACAAGGAGTGGATCACCGACGACGACCTGCCGCTCGAGTACCACTTCGCCAAACTCGATTCGGGCCCTACCACCGGCGAGGCGTTGTTTCAGGAAGCCTGCGACACGTTCGAGCGGAACTTCGTGCTGCGCGCGCTCGAGAAATGCGATTGGAATGTCACGGCCACAGCGCGGTATCTGGGCATCCCGCTGAGCACCCTCAAGCACAAAATGGCGCGGCTCGATCTGCGCGATCTCGCGCGCAAACTGCGCGGCGCATAGCCGGCCAAGGGATTGGCCGGTCGGGCCAATCAGTTGACCACCTCAGCCGTCCTCTTCGCTCGGACTTGCGCCGGATCCGCCCATTAGTCTTCACTTTCCGGGATCCAAAGAGTCCTCTCACAGATCTGTATTCTCGCCATCAATCGGCCAATCCGCTGGCCCGATGTGACTCTTTAGACAGTCTTCGTTTAATCGGAATATCGGTTGCACTGAGGCAGGCGCGCTGCGACGGCCGGCGAATGCCTGCCTTCCCAATCCCCTTCAGTCGCTGGTTCGGTTCGAGCACGCAAGGAGCGCGTCAATGCAGCCCTCGATGTTCAACGTTCGTGTCCCACTGGAAGACCGTAACGAGGTCTTCCTGATGAACACGTTCACGGACGCTCAGTTGATCGTCTCGCGCGAGGTCTCGGACCTGCCCGACCGCGTCGGCGCGGACACCGCCTGGCCAACGACGCTCGCCGACGAGGAGCGTGAAGCGCTCTCGACCCTCACCGACAACGGCTTCATTGTCGAGAGCCGCGCGACAGACCGCCGCAACGTCGAGGACTTCTTCCGGGACGTCCGCGAGTCGACCGACCAGCTCCGGGTCACCGTCCTGACGACCCTGCAGTGCAATTTCGCGTGTGATTACTGCATCCAGGGGGACCACGGCGACTACAACAAGACCGCGGCCAAGATGTCGTTCGAGACGGCGGCCCGCGTTGCCGCGTGGTCGGAAGACCGGCTCGACGCGTTGACGCCCGAAAGCTTCGTGCTCACGTTCTTCGGAGGGGAGCCGCTCCTCAATCTTCCGGTCATGTACTACCTCGCCGAGCGTATGTGGACCGCGTGTGAGACCCGTGGCGTGCGGATGCTGATCAACATCATCACGAACGGCCTGTTGCTGACACCGGATGTCGTCGATCGTCTGGTCCCGTTCGGCCTCAACGGCGTCAAGGTCACGCTCGACGGCGACCGCGACGCACACAACCGGATGCGGCCGCTGCGAGGCGGCCAGGGAACGTTCGACAAGATCGTGCAGAACGTCCGGCTCGTAGCGCACAAGTGCCGCGTGTCGATCGGGGGCAACTTCGACGAATCGACCGTCGATACGTACCCGGCGCTACTCGACTTCCTGCGCCAGCAGGAGTTCGCGGACAAGCTCTCCAAGGTCGCGTTCAAACCGGTCATCCGCGCGAAAGTCCCGCAGCAGCCGAAAGGCCTGATCCCGCTGACGGTCGTCGGCGAAGGGGGCAACGCGTTGAACGGGGCGTGCATGACGTCAGCCGGCGGAGGCACGAGCATCTGCGACAACTGCAATTTCATAGACGACAAGCTGTCCTTCCTCCGCGAGGAGACCAAGAAACGCGGGTTCCCGACAGTGGACGGCGTCCACATGGGCCCATGCGAGATTCACAAGAAACATGCGCACACGATCGGACCCGACGGCTCGCTGTACGCATGTCCCGGGTTTGCCGGCGACGTGCCGAGCTCCACGGGGCACATCGACGGGCGTCAGGAGAGTCGGCGTGCAGCGGCGGCGACGCGTTTCGAAGTGATCACAGCGTGGAAGGAGTGCAACGACTGCGCGTTCATTCCGGTCTGCGCGGGAGGCTGCACGGTCGCAGCGCACACGGAGATCGGCGACATGAACAAACCCAATTGTCACAAACCGAGCTTCGAAGCGGGCCTCATCACGCTCGCCCTCGACGCCGCGCGCGGCGCGAACCCGGTGATCGTGAACTGACGGGATCTATTTACGTAGGCACAGGAGACGCGATGAAAAAAGGGAAGAAGGACGAGAAGAAGACGGGGACGCTGCGGCCCTGGCTCGTGGATGTCGCCACCGAACACCTCAGGTAGCGCCACACGCGGTCCAGACCACAAACGATTTCAAGGAGAGCGACATGAAGATTCAGATTGTCAAAAAGGGTAACAGCAAGACGAAGACAATGAGCATCTGCCCGTTCATGGTGGATGTGCCGCCTGAGGCAGGCAAGAAGTAAGACGACGCCGGCCCGCGCTGCTGCCGAGGCGCGGAAAAGCCGATAATCAAGGCAGCGACATGTCTCCCCGCACCCCGGCCACGCCATGCGGCGTCTGCTCTTCGAGAGGCGCCAATTGGTTATCGTCGGTGACGGTATGCGTATGTCTCGCCACGTTGGCCGCAAGTGCAACGGGGTGCGACGGCCGTGCGACCGTACTGCCTCCCCCCGTTACCGTACAGATTGGTGTGGCACTGCCTCGGGAGGGCGTCCCCTCAGGAGGAGTGCGGGCGTTCGTTGACGGCGTCGTGAACGAAGCGCTCGTCGGGATCGGCTGGGACGGGCGCGCTACGTCGAAGCTCGCCGCGGGCTGGGAGTACGCACCGGATGGGCTAGCGCTCCGCCTGCAGCTCCACCCACAAATCAAGTTCCACGATGGCGCTCCGGTCACCTCGGAGATCGTCAGACAGGTCCTGCTGAAGGTCGTCGAGGAGCCAGGGCGGCCCCTCAGCTACTCGAGCATCACGGAGATTCGCGTCATCGACGACCGCGTCGTCGAGCTCCGCCTGTCAAGACCGGAATCGTTCCTCTTGTCTGACCTGGCGGGGTCCAGCATCAACCACCTCGACAAGCCTCGAATAGGCGTCGGGCCGTACCGACGGGCTGACCAGAAGGATCAGCGTGATGTGGCGCGCCTAGAGGCGTTCCGGGATTACTATCGCGGCCGCCCGAAGACCGACCTCGTCGAAGTGAAGGCATACAAGGACCAGCGCAGCTCGTGGGCGGCGTTGATGCGCGGCGAGATCAACGCGTTGCACGAGGTGAGCCCCGCCACGGCCGATTTCGTGGAGGCCGAATCGAGCATCCGCACGTTCGCGTTCCTGCGGCCCTATTACGCGTTTCTCAGCTTCAATCTGCATCATCCCGTTCTGTCACGCGTAGAAGTGCGTCAGGCCATCAGCCATGCGATTAATCGGGCCCAGGTAGTGCAGCTGGCGTTGCGTGGACGCGGGCAGCCCGCAGACGGCCCGATATGGCCGTTCCACTGGGCCTACAGCACGGGTCACAAGAGCTACTCCTACAACCCCGAGGCCGCCAGGCTCCTTCTGGATGCCGCAGGTTTTCCGGTCCCGGCCGAACGGCCCGTTGGTCGGATGCCGAGTCGTCTCCGCTTCAAATGCTTGATCCAGGCTGATTACGCGCGCTTCGAGACGATGGCGCTGGTGATGCAGAAACAGCTGTTCGACGTCGGCGTGGATATGGAGTTGGAGGCGTTACCCCTCGCCGATTTCGTGAAGCGTGCAACGACCGGGGAGTACGACACACTGTTGTTCGAGTGGGCGAGCGCTCGCACGCTCGGGTGGGTGTACAACGCCTGGCATTCGCCGGCCCCGGGTGCAGTGTCACCAAACGCCGGCTACCGTGCCGCAGATGCGATTCTCGACAGGCTGCGCAGAAGTACCACCGAGGACGATACCCGCGTCGCGGTCAGCGAACTGCAACGGGTCTTGTACGAGGATCCGCCGGCCGTCTTCATCGCCTGGCCCAACGTGTCGCGTGCGGTCAGCACCGCATTCCTCGTCCCGGAGGAGGCGAATCCGGACGTGATGGGCAGCCTGTGGCTGTGGCAACCAGTGTCCGCGCTCTCGGGCAAATGAGACGGATCACATCGCGCTTCGTCGCCCTGATTGCGACGGCTGCCGTCGGCCCGCTGATCATCTATGGCGCCGTTTCCGTGGCGCACTTGAAGCAGGGGACGCAGGCATCAGTCATTCAGGGCAACCGGCGCGTCGCTCAGCAGGTTGCGGAACAAATCGGCCAGTACATCGTGCACGACACGCGGATCCTCCGATCGATCGGGCTCGAGCTGCGCGCGACCGGCCTCGAACCCTGGCTCCAGTCGCGCATTCTGAAAGACTACGTCCTCGACTTTCCTGAATTTCGCGAGGTATCCGTCTTCGAAACCAGCGGCCAGCCGTTGGCGACGAGCCGGCCGGGCACCGCGCGCCTGCGCGTGCCGGAGCCGAATGCCGTTGCCGGCAAAGACGTGTACATCGCGCCTCTTCGCGTCGATGACGACCTGCTGCCGACCACGACCATCGCGGTACGGATCAAACCTAACGACGAAGCGTCTGCCTGGGTGGTCGGCGAGATTGCGCTCGAAGAACTGTGGCGAACGGTCGATCGCATTCGGGTCGGCGAGCAGGGTTACGCGCTCGTGGTTTCCGAGAAACGCCTGATCGCTCACGGGAATCCCGACAGGAAGCGGTTTATCGCAACCGGTACCGAGCTCCCGGGCCACGAGCTCGTGGAACGCGTCGACACGCGGAACGTCGACCAGGATTCCCTGACCTACCGGCACGAGGACGGAACGGAAATGCTCGGCGTCGCCGCCAGAGTGCCAGATCTGAACTGGACGGTCATCGTGGAGCAGCCGACGAGCGAGGCCTTCGCGATTGCCTCGCAGCTGCGCCTGCAGCTGCTCGCCGCGATTGCGATCGCCCTCCTCGGCACCGTCATCGTCGGCTGGTTCTGGGGCCGTTCCTTCATCACACGCATCTTTGCGCTCACGAGAGCCACGCGGGCGATCGCCGAGGGCCGCATGGACGAACGTGTTGAGGTCGGCGGTCGTGATGAGATCCAGGAACTGGGCACGGCGTTCAACTCGATGGCCGACCGGTTGGTGGAACTGCAGGAGGACGTCCGGAAACAGGAACGCCAGGCCATGTTCGGCCGCATTGCCGCGGGTCTCGTACACGATTTGTCGCACCCGATTCAGAACATCGGCAACAGCTGCAAGCTGATTCAGCGGATGTTCGACGACCTGGAATACCGCGACACGTTCAAGCGGACGGTCGAGCGCGAGATGGTAGTCATCAAGCGCGTGCTCGACGACTTGCGCAATATCGCCAGACCGATTCCGCTCGAACGGTTCCCCGTCGAGATCAATCGCGCCGTCGCGGAGACGGTCGAATCGATGATGCCGCATGCCGAAACCGCCGGCATCACCTTGCGGACCGAACTCGTGGACGAGCCGGCATTCATCGAAGGCGACCTGTTTGCACTGGGTCGCGTATACCGGAACCTGATCCTGAACGCCATCCAGGCGACCGCACCTGGAGGTCTGGTCGGCGTCGCCACCGAGGCGGACGCCGAGCGCGTGCGGATCCGTGTGTTCGACACCGGCTGCGGGATCCCCGCCGACCGGCTGGCCGCGGTGTTCGAAGATTTCGTCACCACCAAGCGGCGCGGTCTGGGTCTGGGGCTGGCGATATCGAAGAAGATCGTTGAGCAGCTCGGCGGGCAGATTACGGTTGCGAGCGAGGTGGGCAAGGGCACCACGTTCGCGCTCGACTTTCCGAGAACGCGCGCGCGGCCGATTGCACTGGCTGCCGGGTGATACACCCCGTCCCGTGTCGGGACGAGAGGCTACAACCCGCTTTCCTCAAAAAGAAACACGTAGAACGCTGAGCCAGCGTTCTACGTTTGACGCGCGCAACGGAGCGCGAAACTTCTACTTCCGCGGAAGGACCGTGTCCTTCAATTGCTTGGCGATCCGCGCCTTGACGACGGTCTTTGCGGGAATCTTGATCGCTTCACCCGTGGCCGGATTGCGACCCATGCGAGCTTTCCGTTTCTGCACAACCAGCTTGACCATTCCCGGGAGCACGAACTCGCCGGAGCGCTTCAGCTCCTTCTCTGCCAGCGTGTTCAGCTCATCGAAGAACTCCCGGGCCTGCGTCCGCTTCACTTCGAAGCGATCCGCGAAGTGCGAGAAGAGTTCGGATTTGCCCATCCTGCGGGCCTCTGCCATCGGCTATTCCCCTTGCTTAGGCGCGCTCTCCAGGTCCCGCAGACGGCCGCGCGCGCGTTTCGGCGGCAGCGAGAAATTCTGTGAAATCAGCGGGTATCCTAGCGCGCCGTGTTTTGCGCTGTCAATCACGGGGGGCGGCGTACCCGCATGAAATCGGCCTGAATGCTACAATTTTGTGCCATGGCGAGTCCCACGCTCGAGACGTTCCCCAACCCGAGTCCGGCAAGGAATTACGAGATCGCCATCCGCTGCCGTGAGTTCACGTCTGTCTGTCCCAAAACAGGCCTGCCGGATTTCGGCGAGATTTACATCACCTACGTGCCCGACGAGCTATGCCTCGAGCTCAAGGCGTTGAAGTACTACATGGTGGAGTTCCGCACGCGCGGAATTTTCTACGAAGCGGTCACCAACCAGATTCTCGACGACCTGGTCGAGGCCTGCGCCCCGAGGCGGATGACGGTCGTCGGCGACTTCTCGGTCCGGGGCGGCATCAGCACTCAGGTGACAGCGAAGTACGAGAAGCAGGAGGCGGGAGTCAGGGTAGGAGCTAGGTGACTGCCTTCAACACATCGTTTACGAAAGCTAACGGACCGATGCCGTCAACACATCGTTGACAAAACACATGAGTGATGAGGGCCTGTGGTAGCTGTGGAAAACGCGGTGTG
>JAIVJE010000315.1:0-1387 GCA_020200195.1 Acidobacteriota bacterium
GCTCGGTCTGCTCTCGGGTGAGCTTCTCCAGCCGGCGGCGGAGCTCCTCGGCGGACGCGCCGGCGTCGGCCAACTCGCGCTGCTGCCGGCTCAACTCCTCCTGGCGCCGCGCCAGATCGCGAATCCGGTCCAGTGCACTGTCGCTCTTCTGCGCGTCGAGCCGTTCCTCGATCTGGGATCGCATCTCGTAGTTCGTCCGCTGCTGGCGCTGCAGCTCGCGGTCGAACAGGGCGGACAGATCCTGGCCCTGCCGCCCCGCACCGCCGTTGCCCGCGGCCCCCTGTTGCTGCGTCACCTGCGTCCGACGGACTTCCGCCTGTGCCTGGAGAAGCCCCCGCAACGCCGCCATCTCGTGAGGTATCGCGTCTCGCGTCCGTTCCCCTTCGAGCTCTTTGAGCGCCCGTGTCATGGCATCGATCGCCGCGGCCACTCCCGCCTGACGCGATGGCGCAGGTTGCGGCCGGGAAGGCGCCACCTGCTGCGGCAGACCCCCAGGCGCCCGGCCGCGGCCACGCAGGGTCATCTGTTCAACACGCGCCTTGAGCTCCGCCTGCGCCTGCGCCACCGACTGGACGTCAGCAGGCGAGCGGCCGGCGGCGGATCGCCGTTCAAGATTCCATGTCGCGTTGATGATCTCTTTCTGCGCCGCGATCAACGCCTCCACCTGCGCGCCGGCGCCGCCCTGTGCCTGGCTCTGTGCCGACACGAATTCTTCGTTGAATGGCTTGACCTCGAGGAAGAAGATGTCGCTTTTCGTTTCCGTCGAGCGCTTGCCCCGACTCACGTCGCGCGCCCGCGCGTAATAGGCGATGACGTCTCCGGGTTGCACGCTCAGCGCCTCCGCCGCCAGCATGTGCGAGCCAACCCGGGCGACGTCGGTACCGCTCGTCCGAGTGAACGGCACAGTGCGTTCGGGACCGCCCGCCGCGGAGTACACCAGCTCGAACGCGGCGATGCCGTAGTCGTCATCCGCGCGCGCTTCGATGGACACCTCCTCCAGCGGCGTGATGTGCTGATCGGCCGAGGGTCTCAGGATCCGGACGTCGGGCGGGCGGTCGTCCATCACGCGGATGAAGTACTCCGTGTCATGAGACGAGTGGAGCCCGTCTCCATCGGTCAGCTGAACGCGATACGAGTCGTCTGCCGACAGCACGAGGTCGGCCTCGAGGACCTGTGTTCCCGTCCCGCGAAGCCCCAGGCCGCGGCCGCGACGCAGCGCCAGGCTGCCGGCGGACACAACTTTGCTCGTGTGGATTTCGAGACGCACCTGTGTTCCGGCCGGTGCGTAAATGTCGCCTGCGTCCTTCTGATCGCGCGGCGGCAAGCCCGTGAAGGCCGGGTAGCGATACCGGACGTCGATGCGATTCACACGCGGTGCGAACAAGGC
>JAIVJE010000315.1:1453-9790 GCA_020200195.1 Acidobacteriota bacterium
GGCTGACCCGCCACAACACGCGTGTCGCCAGGCACTACCTGGAGCCGGATCGATCCGGGGAACAGGCTGACACGCGCCGTGTTCAGCGCGCGCATCAGTACCGGCGACCCGACCGCCATCGCCACCGCGAGGGCGACGCATCCGATGGCGGCTTCCAGGCCCGCGCGGCGAAGTGCCTGCGGCTCGATCACCGCTGACGGACCCAGCGCACGCAGCCCGGCCAGCGCTTGCTCGAGGATGTGCGAGGCGAAGCGCGGGCGCTCGGCGAGCTCGATCTCCGACAGGCACACGGCGCTCACCAAGGCGTCGTTCATCGGCGCCATATCCGGCAATCGGGAGGTCTTTTCTTCGATAAACCGCGCGACGTGACAGTCGTCCGGCCGCCGCTGCACCCGCCAGACGACGAGCGCAGCGAGCGTGACGGAGGCGATCATTGTGAGCGCCGTCACAAGCAACAACGGCGCGCCGGACAGCGCGAACGCAGAGTTCACGGCCAGTCCAACGAACGCGGGAACAGCGGCGGCTGCCGCACTGCGCGCCGCAGTACGCAGCGCAACCAGCGCAAACCAGCGCTGCCGCACGCGACCGATGAGCGACCCGAGCTCCACGTCCTGCGTCATAGCTTTCTCGCCCCAACTGCAGTGCTGACGTCCGCTACGTACGCCCGACGAACGATTCGACGACCAGCACGCCCAGCATGAGGATCAACCCATATCGCCAGAGGCTCTGCCGCGCCTCGACCTCCCGTGCGCGCGCTGACGCCGCTGCCGCGGGCACCTGCTCCACGCGCTGCACCATCCTGGTGAACTCCTCCAGCGTCACCCGCGCCGTCCCGCTCTCACGGGGATCGACGTTGACCGAGACCCGCCGCGCGCCGGGCACCGCCGTGTACACTCCGGGATCCGGCCCCGCGCCCGGAGGGGCCTGCCCCACCACGTAGTCGCGTCCCGCATCGCGGGTGCCGGACGCGTGCCGCACAGCCTCGATGGCAAACGGTACGAATGCCGGGTGCAGCGGGAAATCATTTGAGCGCTTGTCGAGATCCGACGCAAAGAGAATGACACGACCGTGCCCTTCGCGCCGTTCGATGAGCGCCGCCGAACCGTCCGTGAAGCGTGCCATGACGTCGCCAGCGGTCGCTGGCATCCGCCACGCACGGTCGAATCGCACCTGTCCGAGATTCGCCGCCAGCGCGCCGAACGGCTTGAAGATTGGATGGCGCGGATCGGTAACCGACAGCCGTCCGGGATCGCTATCGTGCTCGACCATCGCCAGAGCCGGCCGCCAATCGAGCAGCATCGACAGCACCGGCGCTTCAACATCGGGGGCCGCCGCTACGAGCAGTCCTCCTCCCGACCGCACGAAACCACTGACCGTCTCGCGGGCGCGGCGGTCCACGCCGCGCGTCGATAACAGGACGATGGCCGCGTGCTGCGCCAGCTCCCCGCTCGCCATCGCCGACAGCCGGCTGCCAGCGACGATGTGGGGGTCGAACCCGGCGTCGTCCTCCTGCGCGGCCTCCAGCGCGCGTGAAACGTAGAGCCCGCTCCGGCCGGTTCCATCACCCGTGACGATGAGCACGCGTGGGCGCGACGCGGCTTCGAGCACGGCGTATCGCATGTTGTCTGCGGCGTACCCACTCCTGTCGTCAATGGCTGCCGCGACCCAGCCGCTCGCGCTACCTCGATAGGGGATCGCGACATCAACAGTGGCGCTTGCATCCGCGACGAACGCAGCCGCAGCGGCCGGCGGACCTCCCGGCGCACCAGCGGTCAGGCGGACGTCTCCGGCAAAGGGTTCTGATCCGACGTTGGCTACGGAAACCACGACCTGATCCGTCGTCTTTCGCACCGCGGTGATGGCGACATTCGGTGTGGCGGCCCCCGCGTCCAGAACCTGCAGCTCGAGGTCCGACGGCATGATGGCCGGCTGTTCGTCCTCCCAGCCGGCGCGCTGCAAATCGGTGATCAGCACGAGGGTGCCGCCGGCCTCGCCCGCGGCTTCGGTCGCTCTGGCGAACACTGGTCCGTACCGCGTGCCGGCAAAGCCCGCGCGCAGCCCGGTCAACGCTGTGCGCGCATCGGCAGCGCTGCCCGGAGCCGCGACGATGTCGGCGCGCTCGTCGAAGGCGATGACACCGATGCGCGCCATTGGCTTTGCCCCGTCCACGGCCGCGCGTGCGAGGTCGAGCGCGCGCGCGAACCGCCCCGGGGCAGTCATGCTGTAAGAACGATCGACCGCAACGAGCAGGACACCCTGGTCAGTTGCCGCGGCGGTGGTGGCATACGGGCGTGCGAACGCGGCAGCCAGCAGCAGGAGTGCCGCCACGCGCGCTGCGAGGAGCAGGAGGTCGCGGAGACGGCGGCGTCGTGTGCGCTCGACCGGCGACCGTTTCAGCAGCCGAACCGAGCTGAACGGCACCTCTGGCGCGACGTCGCGCCGCAACAGGTGCAGGACGATTGGCAGCGCAATCGCAACGGCACCCACGAGAAAAGCGGGATATAGAAAGCTCATTGCCGCCTCGATCTCGCCGATAGATACGCGAGGAGCGCGAAATCGAGCGGTCGTGACGTGTCGAGCTGCACGTAGTCGATGCCGGCGCCGCGCAATTCCCGCTCGTACCGCGCCGTCAGCCCCGCCAGCTCCCCGAGATAGGCGTTGCGTATGCTGGATGGTTCCGCCGTCACTTCCTCCGCGCTCTCGAGATCGCGGAACTTCGACGGGCCCTCGAACGGAAACGTGAGCTCATTCGGATCCAGCACCTGAAAAACGATGACGTCGCTGCCTCTGAATTTCAGGTGTTTCAGCCCTTTGATCACCGGACCGGGATCATCCAGCAAATCCGAGATCAGGACGACGAGGCTCCGCTTCATGAGCGCGTCAGCGAGTTGATGCAGCGGGCGGCCGACATCAGAGCGCGCACCGGGCCGCATCCGATCGAGCGCGAGCAGCAGCGCGTGCAGATGCGCAGGCCGCGCGCCCGCCGGCAGACGAAAGGCGATTCGATCGTCGAAGGCGATCAACCCCGTCGCATCCCGCTGCCGGTGCATCAGGAACGCCAGCGATGCTGCCAGAACGGACCCGTAGTCCATCTTGCTCATCGGCGCCGAGCCGCGATACGCCATCGACGCGCTGACGTCGAGCAGGACGTGGCACTCGAGATTTGTTTCTTCTTCGAACTTCTTGACGAAATGCCGGTCGGTGCGGGCGTACACCTTCCAGTCCAGCGTCGACAGATCGTCGCCCGGCAGGTACTGCCGATACTCGGCGAATTCCACGCTGAACCCCTTGTACGGACTGCGGTGCAGGCCTGACAGAAACCCCTCCACCACCGTCCGCGCCTTCAGCTCCATCGTCCCGAGCCTTGCCAGAACGGCTGGGTCGAGAAAGCGGAGGTCGCGCGTGGCGCCGGTGGGGCCCATGACTACATTCCGCTGCGTGGGAGCGGCACGGCCTCGAGCAGGCGCTCGATCAGGTTGTCCGGCGTGATGCGCTCGGACTCGGCGTAGAAATTCGGGATGATCCGGTGCCGCAGCACCGGGCGGGCGAGCGCCTGGATGTCCGCCACCGAGACGTGGTATCGCCCATGAATCAGTGCGCGCGCCTTGCCGGCCAGGATCAGGGACTGTGACGCGCGCAGGCCGGCGCCCCACTTCACCCACTCGCGGACGAACTGCAGGTCGCTCTGACGCCCCGGGCGAGACGCGTCTACGAGCCGGACCGCGTACCGCGCGACCTCTTCAGCGACCACCACTTCGCGCACCAGTGACTGGATCTCGAGAATGTCGGTCCCGCTCATCACGCGTGACAGCGTCGGCGTCGTCGCGCCGGTCGTCTGCGTGACGACCCGGACTTCCTCGTCTTCGGCGAGATAGGTCATGACGATGTTGAACATGAACCTGTCGAGCTGCGCTTCGGGCAGCGGATAAGTGCCTTCGAGCTCGATCGGATTCTGAGTGGCCAGCACGAAGAACGGCTGGTCGAGCGCGAAGGTGCGCCCCGACGCGGTGACGTGGTATTCCTGCATCGCTTCGAGCAGCGCAGCCTGCGTTTTGGGCGGTGTGCGGTTGATCTCGTCCGCCAGAAGAATCTGCGCGAAAATCGGCCCCTTCACGAACCGAAGGGAGCGGTGACCGCCGGCTTCGTCCAGCACTTCCGTCCCCGTGATGTCGGCAGGCATCAGGTCGGGCGTGAACTGAATGCGTTTGAACGACAAGTCCAGAATCTGCGCGACGGTCTTGATGAGCAATGTCTTGGCCAGGCCCGGCACACCGGTGATGAGGCAGTGTCCCCCGGTGAATAGCGCCATCAGGACCTGGTCGATCACCTCGTCCTGGCCGACGATCACTTTGCGGATTTCCGCGAGGATGCGCGCCCGGCCGAGCGCGACCTGATCGGCGACGGCAGCGATGTGCGACGGCGGTGTCGGGGTCGTCGTGTCCATCAGTGGGTCAGCGAATAAATGATTTCGTTGATCTGCATGCGATACGCCTGGGCCGTGTATTTGACGTAGCCCGGATAGTCGGCGGCATTCGACCACTCCCACCCGTCACCCATGTCGGTATTGAAGTTGATGAGGACCATGGCCCGGCCGTTGTCGTCCTCGATGGCCTTCAGCTGACCGACATAGCCGCCCTTCTCCCACGTGCGCCCTTGCAGGAAGGAGCCCAGGCCCGGAGTCTGCGGATACCCGTCGATCTGATAGAAGCAGTGATAGATGGGATGGTCGCGCGCGAGCTCGACGATCTTCCGGTCGGGGAAGACGCGTTTCATCTCACGCTCAAAGTTCGCCCACTCGATCGGGCCGTGGAAATCGTCGAAGGTTATCGTCCCGCCGCGCAGAAGGAATTCCCGCAAGATTGGAACTTCCGCCTCCTTGAACCGCAGGGTACCGGGTTCCACGAGGTACAGCCACGGATAAGACCAGATGTTCTCGTCTTCGAGCGTCAACACGACGGGATCGTTCACATGGATGGCGGTGACGGTCTTGACGCGGCGCGACAGGTTCTGCTCGGCGGCAGGAAAGTCAATCGTCCACGGCTCGTCGTAGATGTTGTACCGGCGGCCCGGAGGTAGCGTCCAGGTTTCGTACCGCACCCGCGCGAACGTCCACTGGAGCCCGGCGTAGCGCGCGTCCGGCGCGAGGGGATTCTGCGCGTCGGCTGAGGGAGCCCAGACGGCGCCTCCCGCCCAGAGCAGCACCCCCGCGGCGGCAGCCGGCAGAACGCCGAGGATCGTCCACCTCATGGGCGGTCCTCTCTCGCGGTGCCCGCGCCGGTCTTGTCGACCGCCTTGAGCAGCAGATCCTGCGCGCGCTCGAAGGTTGGCGCGATCTCGAGAGCCGCCAGCGCTTCTCGCTTGGCGTCGGCCATGCGGCCGGCCAGCAGGTACGTTTCGCCGAGGTCACAGTGCGCACCGGCGCGGTCGGCCGGTCCCAGCGCCAGAGCGGCCTTGAACTCGCGGGTGGCGACCTGAGCGTCGCGCCGCTTCAGTGCAATCCGCCCAAGGCCCGTGTGTCCTTCAGCGTCGAACGGATCGAGCGCCACGATTCGCTCGATCGCGACCGCTGCCGACTCTTCATCCGATGCCTGCGCCGCCAGCGCCGCGAGTCGGCGTGCGGGGGCCATCGCCATGTGATCGTGTACGAGAAGCGCGCGATATTCGGCGATGGCCCGCCGCGTATCACCGAGTTGCTCGGCCAGCGCCGCCATCAGCGCGTGCGGACTCGTCTCGCCGACCGCCATCGGCACGAGTGCCGCCGCCTTCTCGAGCGGTACGAAGGCGGCGCGATCCCCTGCAGCGGCGAGCGCGCGGCCGAGCGCCAGCTGAGCACCATAGCTGTTGGGCCGCGCGGCGGCCGCGGCTTGGAGGCCGGCTACGCCCTCCTCAGCTCGTCCCCCGTCGGCTTTCGGCTCTCGCAGCGCCGCCCGCAACGCGCCGAACCGGCCCTCGAGGCTCCGGTCAAAGGAAGCCTGCAGAGTGTCGATCGAGACGCCAAGACCCTTGGTGATCGCCGCGTCGGCGTCGGAAGCGTCTCCATAGGCGCGTACCAGCGCGCGGAGCGCCGGTACGCCATGCGTGGCCACGATGTGATCGACGAGCAGAGATGCCTGGTAATACGCGAGCGCAATCGTCTCCGGGCGTGTGAACCCTGAATTGAGGTCGCGAACCTTGAGCGCCTCGCCGCGTTCGAGTGCCCCCGCGAACGGCACTTCCATGTCGCGGCCCCACTCCGGCCGGGCGCGCCCTTCCTCGTACACCGAAATCCCCTCCGTCAGCCAGCGTGGGACCCGCTGGTTCGACATCTGCAGGGTGATGACGTGGGCGAGCTCGTGCCAAAGTGTCGCCTGCCACGCAAAACTTCCAGGCGCGGTCCCGGCGCTTGGCGAGTCCATCGTCACCACGCGGCCGAAACAGGCGCCGAGAGCGCCAATCATCCCCGGCAGACCGAGGGTGCGAACCGCAAAGTCGTCGTGCCGCGGAAATACTTCAACGAGGATCGGGCCCTTCGGGGTGAACTCGTACTTGGCCGACAACGTCCGCAGCGCCTCCTGGGCCAGCGGAACCGCGTACTCCCGGAGTACCGGCGCTTCGTCCGCGTGCATCTTGAAGATGAAGTCCCCCTCGCGGATCACCGTGAAACGATCGAGGGTGTCGAGCAGCGCGAGCAGGTTGTACGTGACGACGTCGTAGGGATCGCCTTTGAAGGCGCGATCGAGCGCGCGGCGCGCCTCCGCCTCGTCGCCCGTGCGCATCAGGTGGAGCCCGAGATCGCCATACGCGCGGGTGTTCGCGGGTTCGAGCGCGACCGCCTCACGCGAGAGCGCGACCGCTTCTTCGAAGCGGTAGTTGCGCGCCGTCAGCTCGGCGGCGATCCGGTACACGTCGCCGTAAGAAGCGTTGATGGCGAGCACGCGGCGGACCTCGGCGGCGAATGCCGCACGATCGCCGCGGACGTACGCCATGCCCGCGAGCAGCGCCCGGGCCTCGAGCTGGGACGGATTGGTGGCCAGGACCTTCTCGATCCGCTCGCGCGCCGCGTCCGTGCGGCTGTTGTCCAGGTCCAGCCGTGCGAGCAGCAGATGCGCGTCAGCGAGCGTCGGGTCGATCGACAGCGCGCGTTCCGCGGCAGCTGCGGCAACCGGCGGATTCTCGTCCGCGAGTGTACGCGCGACCCCTGCGTGCGCCGGCGCCCACTCCGGATCCGACTTCAACGCCTGCTGGAACGACTTGAGTGCTTCGGGGCGGTTGTACTTCTCGAGAAACAACGAGCCCCATGCCGTATCCACGGCGGGGTCTGCGCCGCCGGATGACGCCGCGCGGTAGTACGCATTCGCGTCGCGCGCGCGGCCGAGCGCGTGCGCGGCGCGCCCGGCGCGCCGCAGTCCTTCGGCATCCTGCGCGCCGCCCCCCTGGCGGAACAACGTGTTCAGCAGACGTGCCGCCGGTTCGGTCCGTCCAAGCTGCTGGTGCAGAAGCGCAAGCTCCAGCGCCGCGTCGCCCAGCGGGTCTTTGACAGCCGCGGGGTCGAGCAGGCTCGCCGCCTCGTCGTAACGCCCGTGCACGATGGCCACCCGCGCGAGCACCGCCGCGGCCGCCGGGTCACCTGCCGGGCGCGCGCGCGCCATCGCCTCGGCTTCGGTCAGCCGGCCATGGGCCAACGCCGTCCGTGCCGCTCGTGCAAACGACTGGGAGTCTGGAGGTTGCCCCTGGGCAGCGCGGCTGGCGGGGCTTCCGAGCGCGCACACATAAAGAAGGATGGCGACCAGCGGCCGCATCGACACCCCCTGCCGACGGTGCCACCATGTGCGTCGCATGTGATTGACTCGATTATAGAACACGGCCTCACCCGTTCAGACGTCGCAACGGTTACCGCAGCCTCAGAACAGCTCCCGCCAGGTGAAGAAAAGCACTGCCGCCAATCCCTGCAGCACGCCAAATGCCGCCGTCCACCCGACAACGCTCCTGGGCGGGACGAGCGTCGCCAGGGCCAGAAAGAGTGGAAAGAGGGTGGACGTCAGGCGTCCCATGGACAGAACGCCGCCGCTGAGGAACGGCGGCACCAGGTTTACGAGGACGAAAACGCCGTACGCTGCCCCGAGCCGACGGAAGACAGGGACGACGAGCGCCGCCCCGAACAGCAATGCGCCGGTGTTCAAGGTGTCGTATGGCACGTTCGTCACGATCTGGACGAGCGACTCGGTCGTGAGCCACTCGTAGACCCGGGACAACGGCTCGAGCCCCTGGAAGCTGCGGCCCCACGCGCCGTGGCTGCGTGCCCACGCGAACCAGACGCCGGTCTTGCTGTAGAGATACGCCGTGAACAACAACATGCCC
>JAIVJE010000267.1 GCA_020200195.1 Acidobacteriota bacterium
GGCGGCCTCGACCATCCCGAAGGCTTGGCTTTTGATCGCCGGGGATCATTGTGGGCGGGGGGAGAGGCCGGACAAATCTACCGCATCGACGCCCAAGGCGACGCGCACGTCGTCGCGAACCTGGGGCACTTCTGCGCGGGGCTGGCGTTCTCACCCGAGGACGAGCTCTTCGTGTGCGTGGCGACTCTCGGGATCGTCCATGTCAGGAGGGACGGGACCCACGCCGTTTTTGCGGACCACGCCGGAACTCACCAGATCGTCTACGCCAATTTTCCGGTCTTCGATCGCCGCGGAAACCTGTATGCGACCGACTCCGGAAACTGGACGAAGAGGAACGGATACATCCTGCGCTTCACCCCGGAGGGCAAGGGAGAAATTCTCGGCGGGCCCTATGGCTACGCCAACGGCCTGGCGCTCGGCGCCGACGGACGATCGCTTTTCCTGGTCGAGAGCGACACCGATCGGATCTATCGGTTCGAGCTTCGCGAAGACGGCTCACTCGGACGCCGTCGTCTCTTTGCGCGGAACGTCGGCCGCCTCCCGGACGGCCTCGCGCTGGACGGCCGGGGCCATCTGTACGCGGCCTGCTACGCGTCCGATGAAATCTATCGACTGGACCTTTCCGGCAGAAAGCGGCTCCTCGCTTTCGATCGACAGGCGATCCGGCTCGGCGGCCCCACCAATATGGCGTTCGGCGGACAAGACTTCGACGAGCTCTTCGTCGCCAATCTCGCGCGACAGGCAATCACGCGCGTCCGGGTTCGCCGGCCGGGTCAACCCCTGGCCAACCAGAGGCGGACATGATCGATTTGAAAGGTAAAGTCGCGATTGTGACCGGCGGTGCGCATGGCATCGGGCGCGCCATCAGCGAACTGTATGCGGAAGCAGGCGCCGCGGTGTTCATCGCCGACATCGACACCGAGGCGGGATCCGAGGCAGCCTCGTCGATCCGGGAGAAAGGGCGGGAAGCGACGTTCGTCCGGGCGGACGTCAGCGTGGAGGCCGATGCCGTCGAGTGTGTGAAAGCGGCAGCCGGAGTGCATAACCGGATCGACATCCTGTGCAACAACGCCGCGCGCCTTGGCGGGTTCCACGCCCTGGCGGAATCCACGACAGATGAGTGGACCCAGTCCTTCGCCGTGTCGCTCATGGGGACGCGGCATTTCACGCGCGAGGCCCTTCGCTGGATGGTGCCGCAGCAGCAAGGCTCGATCATCATGATCGCGTCCATTCAAGCGATGGTCGGGGGCCGGAACTCCGCGGCCTACACGTCGATCAAGAGCGCGCTGCTCGGATTCACCCGAAGTGTGGCGTACGACTACGGGCCGTACAACATCCGGGTCAACGCCATTTGTCCGGGCGCCATTCAGACCCGCATTTCACCGAAACCCGGAGACGAGCTGTACAACCGCCAGGTCAGCAAGACCTTTCTCGGCCGCGTGGGGCAGCCACGGGAGATCGCGTCGGCCGCCCTCTTTCTGGCCTCGGACCTGGCGTCCTACGTCACCGGCGCCATCCTCCCCGTGGACGGAGGATGGACGGCAATGTGAGCGGCGACCGTCGTTGCATTGTTCAGTACAGCGATGGTAAATTCAGCCGGCTGTACCGCCGATGAAAGCCGCGAAGTCTCCCAAAAGCTATTCCGTTCCCGCCATCCAGAGAACGCTGGACATCATCGAGGCGATGGCGTCGGACAGTCGGGGCTTGACCATCACCGAAGCCAACCGGCGGTTCAGAATCCCCAAGAGCTCCGTCTACGCCATCCTGCAGACGCTCACAGCGCGCGGCTATCTCGAGAAGGACGAGGACGAGCGGTACTCCCTGACCTTGAAGATCTTCAGTCTCGGGAGTGCGCTCGTCGATTCGCTGGATCTGCGCAAACGGCTCTACCCGCATTTGAGGGAACTGACTGAAAAAGCGGGGATCACCGGGCACATTGCCGTCTTCGACAGCGGATACGCCGTCTACATCGAGAAGGTCGAGGTCCTCGGCGCGCTGCGCCTGACGACGTGGGTCGGGAAGCGGATGCCGGTGCATTCCACCTCCATCGGAAAAGCGCTGATCGCCCATCTGCCCGACGAGGAGGTCGACCGGATCATCGCCGCGCGCGGCCTCTCCCAACGAGGAAGGCGTCCGCGCCGTCGCGTCCCCCATTTTCGATCACGACGGCAAGGTGGTCGCCGCGGTCAATCTGGGAGGGCCGGCGGTGCAAATGAAAGTGGAGGACTTCCCCGCGATTGGGAAGCTCGTGCGCGCCGCCGCGGCCGGCATGTCCCGGACGCTGGGCCACCGCGCGGGCGGCGCTACCCGGCGTTCAACCGCTTGATGCGCTCTGCCGCACGTTCCTGAACGTTCCGGTACAGGCTCTGCCCGTGGGCGTCTCTCCGGCCTGCCCGCGGCGCTCGAGACGATGCAGATCGAAGCGATCGAACAGGTGTGGTGGGAGGACCTGATGCCCGAATGCCTGCTGGAAGTTCCGGGTCAGAGACTTCGGGCCTCTGGTGGTGGCCGTTGGACCGCGAGCAGGAGGTCTTGAATCGTGACGCGACGAGAGTTCCTCGCCTCTCTGGCAGTGGCTCCGCTGATGACCGCCGGCGCCGCGACCGCGAACGTCGTCAGGCGGACCACGATGGGCCTGGCCTCCGATTCATTCCAGTCGATCCGATTCAGCTCCCCCCACCGCATCCTCGAGGTGGATCGCCTCATGGAGCTGGCGGCGAAGCTCGGGGCGGCCGGCGCGCAGGGCGGCATGACCAGCATTGACTTCGACTGGGCCAGGAGGACGCGCCGGATGAAGGAGGAGCTCGACATGTATCTCGAGATCCAGACCTTCCTGCCGCGCGACGGGGAATCCTCTGCGGTGTTCGAGCATGCCGTGCAAGTTGCCAAGGAAGCGGGCGCCGGCAGTTTGCGCGTCGTCTGCCTGCTCGGCCGACGCTATGAGATGTTCGATACGCTCGCCGCATGGAAGGCGGCTGTCGCCGTATTCCACAAGCAGATCGCGACCGCATTGCCCATCGTCGAGAAGCACCGGATGCCCCTCGGCATCGAGAATCACAAAGACTGGCGGACCGAGCCGATGGTCCGGCTGCTGCAGCAGTACAGCAGCGAGTACCTGGGCGTCACTCTGGACACCAATAACAACCTGTCGCTGCTGGACGACCCGATGGAGACGATCGAGGCCCTGGCGCCCTATACGGTCAACGTCCATCTGAAGGACACAGCGGTGGCGGAATACGAAAACGGCTTTCTCCTGTCCGAAGTTCCGCTCGGCGATGGTTTCCTCGACATGCAGCGCGTGGTCGCGACGATCCGGAGGGCGAGACCCGCCGTGCGCTTCTCCCTGGAAATGATCACCAGGGATCCGCTGGAAATCCCGTGTCTGACCGACAAGTACTGGTCGACGTTCGACGACCTCAATGGCGTCCATCTGGCGCGCACGCTGTCGCAGGTGCGTGCCAACAAGCCGCGAATGCCCCTCCCGCGCATCACGGGGTTGACCCCGGACGGGCGACTGACGCTCGAAATGCAGATGGTCGAACGGTGCATCCTGTACGCCCGCGATCGTCTGGGGCTCGTCTGACGATCGGCGCCGACCCTGAAGTGGAGGACGACAATGGCGAAGTGCAGCGTGTGCGGCAACGATTATGACAAGGCGTTTCAGGTGACGATGTCGGGAAAGTCGCAGACCTTCGACAGTTTCGAGTGCGCGATTCACGCGCTCGCACCGCGGTGCGCGCACTGCCAGTGCACGATCATCGGGCACGGCGTCGAGGCCAACGGCACGATGTACTGCTGCGCCCACTGTGCGCGAAAGGCCGGTGTCACCGGCGTCGACGACCGCGTCTGACGATCGGAGAATTCGGCAAAGACCGCCCGTGACTCTTCGAACACTGCTCCAAGGTACCGCGC
>JAIVJE010000025.1:0-1416 GCA_020200195.1 Acidobacteriota bacterium
ATGCCGGAACCCAATCAGGCGCCGATTTGCGCCAGAGAGTGCCCGTTCTGCGGGCTCGTGGGCACGACCGCCCACGAAACGCAGGAAGCGTGTATCGATGCGCTGCACACCGAGATTGCCCGACTCCGGGAGATCCTCGATCAGACCCGGTCGGCCACCTGGCCGAACACCCCAGCCGACCGCGAGGCCTGACGCCCTGGCCCTCCCCCTGCCGGCCGCCACGCGCCTCCCAGGGTTCGGCGGAACCGGCTAACCTCTGCCTGCAACTCCCGTCTAAGCAATCGGATGCCGCAAACGGACGCCGAGGCCGTCGCGCTGACCCGCGACGGAAACAGCGAGGCTTTTCAGGCGCTCGTAGAGCGCCATAGTCGCGCCATCTTCCGCCTCGCGCACCGCATGACGGGCAATCCAGACGACGCCGACGACGTCGTGCAGGAGACTTTCTTGAAAGCTTATAAACAGCTCAGCCGCTTCGAGTCGCGGGCGAACTTCAGCACGTGGTTGCACCGCATCGCGGTCAACTGCTCTATCGATCTGATCCGATCGCGGCCGCACCGCGAATCAGGACACGACACGGCGGACCTCGAGCAGTTCGGCGCCGCCGCGGAGCCATCCGGGTCGGCGGGTGCGTCGCCCGAGCGACTCATGCTCAGCAGCGAAGTCCAAAGCCGGATTACCGACGCAATGACCGCGCTGAGCCGCATGGAGCGGGCCGCATTCGTACTCCGGCACTTCGAGGGACAGTCGATCGACGAGATCAGCCGGTCGCTCGGCCTCAAAACCAATGCGACGAAACACAGCATCTTCCGGGCAGTGCGCAAAATGCGCACCGCCCTCGAGCCGTTGATTGTCACCGACGACGCAGCCACGCGAATGCACGCGGAGCACCGATGAGCACGCACCTTCAAGACGACGAGCTGATCCTTCACTACTACGGCGAAGTGGATCCCCCGGCGGAATCGCGGACGACGCGGCATCTGGGTGAGTGTGCGGAGTGCCGCACGAGCTACACGCGGTTGCAGCGCGTCCTCGACGCGGTCGATGAAGCCTCGGTCGTCTCGCCGACGCTGCCGGAGGGGTTCGAGCGCACGGTGTGGGCGCGGCTGCAACCGGCGCTGCAGACTGCCCGGCCGGGGTGGCGATCGTGGGTGGTACTGGCGCCGGCGCACCTCGCATTGGCTGCAGCGGTCGTGGTGCTGGTGGCGGGCGCCTTTTTCGCGGGCCGACTGTTCCCACGCGAGACCGTAGCGCCTCCGGCACAGAGCGCGACCACGCCGGCGCAGGTGCGCGAGCGCATCCTGCTCGTCGACCTCTCGGATCACCTCGACCGGTCGCAGATGGTCCTCGTCGAGCTCGTGAGCGCGCAAGGGAGCGGCGCCGTGGATATCTCCAGCGAGCGCGCGCGCGCCGAGCAAC
>JAIVJE010000025.1:1421-21661 GCA_020200195.1 Acidobacteriota bacterium
CCCCCGCCATGGCGCAGGGGACCTTTATAGGACCTGCTGGGCCTGGCGTCGTGGGCGGGCCGCTCGGGCCCGGGTCTTTCGGTCAGGGGCCGATCGGCCCTGGGCCCATCGGACCCGGACCAATCGGCTCTGGGCCTGTTGGGCCGGGACCCGTCGGGCTGGGCCCCATGGGACTCGGACCGATGGGACTTGGACCGATGGGCCTCGGTGTCGGCGAGATGGGCCTGCTGGGCGACGACCCCTTGGGCCAGATGCCGGACGCTTTTGCGATCGCACTCGACAGCATGGATGCGTTTGTCGAGCCCCAGGATCGGGATCGTGAGCGCGAACAACGGGAGCGCGAGGCCGAGCAGCGTGAGAAGGAGCGCGAGAGCCGGATCTACGAACAGGCGCAGGAAGCGATGGACCAGAACCGGTACGACCGCGCGATCGAACGGTTCAGCGACGTCATCAGCATGAAAGGCGCCCGCGCGGACGCGGCTTTGTACTGGAAGGCATTCTCGCAGAACCGTCAGGGGCAGCGCGGCGAGGCGCTAACGACGATCGCGGAGCTGTCCAAGAGCTACCCGAACAGCCGTTACCTGAAGCAGGCGAAGGCGCTTGAAGTCGAGGTGCGCGGCGCCGTCGGACAGCCGGTGCGCCCGCAGGATCAGAACGACGAAGAGCTCAAGCTGATGGCGCTGCAGGCGCTGCAGCACTCGGATCCGGAGCAGGCGATCCCCATGCTCCAGAAGCTGCTGGACGGTACCGCCTCGCCGCGCCTGAAGGAACGCGCTCTGTTCGTACTCGCCCAGAGCAACTCGCAGCGCGCCCGCGACACGCTCAAGGAGTTCGCCAAGGGCAGCTCGACGCCCGAGCTGCAGAGTAAGGCCATTCAGTATCTGGGCGTGCACGGCGGCAGTGAAAGCCGCGCCGCGCTGGCGGAGATTTACGCGGCGACGAACGATGTCGCCGTGAAGCGGCGGATCCTGCGGGCCTTCATGGTGGCGGGCGAGAAATCGCGCCTGTTGACGGCAGCGAACAGCGAGCAGAACGCCGAACTGCGCGCGGAGGCAGTGCGCCAGCTCGGCGTGATGGGTGCGCACGACGAACTCTGGCAGTTGTATCAGAAGGAGACCTCAGTCGACGTCAGGAAGCAGGTGATCCAGGCCATGTTCGTCGGCGGCAACGTCACTCGAATGATCGACCTCGCAAAAGCGGAGCAGAACGTCGATCTGCGGCGCGCCGCGGTCCGGAATCTCGGCTTGATGGGGTCGAAGCGCACCGGCGACGCGCTCGTCGAAATCTACGCCGTGGAAAAGGATCCGTCGATCCGGAAATCCGTGATCAACGCCTTGTTCCTCCAGGAGAACGCGACGGCGCTGGTGGCGCTCGCACGCAAGGAGCCCGATCTGACCCTGAAGAAAGAGATGGTCCAGAAGCTGTCGCACATGCAATCGAAGGTCGCGATCGACTACATGCTGGAACTGTTGAAGTAGGAAGCGTCATGACCAAGTCTCCTTCGCCTTTTACATGGATCGCCGTGGCACTCGCGACCATCGTGTCGCTCGGCGCGGCGGCGTCGGCACAACAACCCCGGATCCGAAACGGCCGCGTCGCCGTGCAGCCGCCCAGGGGCGCGCTCGCCCAATCGTTTCGCGCGCTCGTGTCGGCGCAGACTGACGTGGCGTGGATCGGGTACACGGCGCCGGTCGTCGATCGGGACCGGACGATGTGCTGCTTCAACAGCGGTTCCACCTGGATCAACGGCAACGTCGTGACGAGCGACAGCCAGCCGTGCTGCGGCGCATGCAGGCTCGAGCCGGCGGCCGATGGCACGTCGATGACGCGCCGGTCTGACAGCGGTGGCAAAGTGATCACGCTCGAGGGCTCCGAGCGGATGGTCGTGCTCTACCGCGTCGCGGAGCGGCGAGTGGACCGCATCCGCGTGTTCTCGGAGGACTGCGAGGTGGACGCCGGCGGCCGGACGGTGCAGTGGCTCGAAAACGTCAGGCCTGCGGAGAGCATCGCGCTGCTGGAGACATTCATCTCGGCTGGCGTCGAGCGCCGCGACCGGGTTGCGGAGAGCGCGGTGACAGCGATTGCGATGCACGCCGACACGACGGCTGACGCCGCGCTCGAGCGGCTCATCGCGCCGAACCAGCCGGAATCCGTCCGGCGCAAGGTGACGTTCTGGCTCGGGAACGCCCGCGGGAAAAAGGGTCTGGAACTGCTCCGCCGCATTCTCAGCAGCGACCCCAGCCAGGAGGTCCGCAAGAGCGCGGTGTTCGGCGTGTCACAGAGCCGCGAACCGGACGCGTTCGATGTGCTCGCGAATCTGGCCCGCTCCGATGACAGTTCCCGTATTCGGAGCGAGGCGCTGTTCTGGATCGCACAGCAGGGCGACGAGCGGGCGCCCAAGTTGATCGCCGACGCACTCGAGAAGGATTCCTCGCCAGAGGTGCGGAAGAAAGCGGTCTTCGCCCTGAGCCAATTGCGGGGAGACCGTGGCGTGCCGATGCTGATGCAGGTGGCGCGTAACCACACCGACGCCACGACCCGCGCCGAGGCAATCTTCTGGCTCGGGCAGAAAGCGGGCAAGCAGGCCGCCGCCGCGATCACCGAACGGATCGAGCAGGACCCCGACACCGAAGTGAAGAAGAAGGCGGTGTTCGCGCTCAGCCAGTTGCCGAAAGACCAGGGTGTGCCGCTGCTCATCAACGTGGCCCGCACCAACACCAATCCGGCCGTGCGGAAACAAGCCATCTTCTGGCTCGGTCAGTCGAAGGACCCGCGGGCGCTGGATTTCTTCGCAGAAATCCTGAAGTAGCGTGTGGGCACCGACCTGAAGTCCGCGGTCCGATCGCTGCTGAAGAGCCGCAGCTTCACCGGCATCGCGATCCTCTCACTGGCAATCGGCATCGGCGGTAACACCGCTATCTTCAGCGTGGTCCATGCCGTACTGCTGCGGCCGCTTCCCTATCCTGACGCTCACCGGATCGTACGTCTGAGCGCGTACAACCCGTTGATGGAGATCAGCCGGAGCAACGTGTCGGGCCCGGACCTCGAGTCGTGGCGCGCGGAGTCGCACGCGTTCGAGACGCTCGCCGCGTTCAGCACCTTCAGTACCTCGTTCCGCGGTGACACCGAAGCGGAGCGTGTCGAGGGGGCGAGCGTGTCCGCCGATTTCTTCAAGGTCTTGGGCGTCAGTCCCGACGTCGGCCGCGCGTTCACCGCGGAGGAAACGCGCGTGGGCGCGGCACCGGCCGTCGTGGCGAGCCGTAGCCTGCGCCGCTACCACGATATGGGGGTGAGGATGGCACTGGGGGCGCGGCCCGCCGACGTCTTCGGCCTCATCGTCGGGCAGGGGGCTCGGCACCGTCGCGGTCGGTGTCGTGGTCGGGCTTGGGGCATCGCTCGCTGCGGGACGCGCGCTCGCCGGACTCTTGTACGACGTTGAGCCGTCGGATCCGGCAACGCTGGCAGGATCGGCGGCGGTTCTATCGGTCATCGCAGCCGTGGCCGCCGCCGTGCCCGCCAGCCGCGCCACGCGGGTCGACCCACTCTTGGCGCTACGAAGCGAGTAATCGATGATCGAGCGATCAGGTGATCGGGCAATGGCATCGGGTGATCTGGCAATCGTTGATCGTGCAATCGGCAATCGCGCGATCGGCCGGTCGGGCGATCGATGATCCGGTGATTGGGTGATTCGGTGATCGCGTGATTCGGTAGATCCATTAGTCGATCACCCGATTACCCGATCCGATTGCTCGATCACCTGATCGCCCGATCGTCGATTAAGGAGGGGAATTCATGATCAAGATGACTTGTGCATTGACGGGTGTGTGGATGGCCGGAGTGCTGGTGGTCGCACAAGGTCAGCAGCCCGCTCCTGCGGCGCCCGCGCCAGCGACGCGGGAGACGCTGCTGTCGCTGTATCAATCGGAACGTAGCCCCGAGGTCAAGGAAGCGATCCTCCACACGCTCGGCGATCGGGGCGCGACGGCGACGCTGATCAGCCTCTACGACAGCGAGAAGGATCAGGATCTACGGGAGGCGATTCTCCGTGCGCTCGGGGATCGCGACGACCAGACAGCGCGCGCGAAGCTCGCCGCGGTGGCCAAGTCGGATCCCGACGCCGAGATGCGCGAAACGGCCATCCGACAGATCGCCGATGACGGCCACACCACGGTCCTGGCGGCACTCTATGACGCCGAAAAGGACTCTGACGTACGCGAGACGATTCTGCGGTGCATCGCCGACCGCGACGACGAGGCTGGTCGGGCGAAAGTGCTGGCGGTCGCCAAGGGCGACGGCGACGAGGAGGTTCGCGAAACCGCCATTCGCCTCGTTGGCGATCGTGGCCGGATCCCCGAGCTCATCGCGCTGTACGATGCCGAGAAAAACGCCGAGCTCAAGGAAGTGATCCTGCGATCGCTCGCCGACAGCGGTACGGATGCAGCGCTGAAGAAGGTGCTCGACGTCGCGCGGAACGACCCGAATGAAGACCTGCGCGAAGTCGCGATCCGGAGTCTGGCCGACCACATGGTCCGCGACAAGTAGCCGCGGATGACGACGGATCGGTGTATTTGACGGGACGCGGATTTTCGCGGATGACCACTGGGTAGACGGGACGCGGATTTACGCGGATGACAAACTGGGTGACGGGACGCGGATTCACGCGGATAACCGCTGGGTGGACGGGGCCGGGGATCTGACCAACGGATGTATCAGGTCATTTCGAGCTGGAACAAAAACGATACACAAAGGGCCGGAGTCGCGAGTGACTCCGGCCCTTTTGCTGTCGTACCGACGATCGGGGCATCGCGGTAATCCGCGTCCCGTCAACCCCCGGTGTTATCCGCGGAAATCCGCGTCCCGTCACCCAGTCGTGATCCGCGTTTACGCTTCGATCGCCTGGACATTGATGATGCTCTCGGCAAGCGCCGTGAGCTTCTGATCGGTGGCGCCTTCTTCGTCCAGCGTCTGCTGCAGCAGCTTCGCGATCCGCGGATAGCCGAGCAGCTCAGCGTGCGTCCGGGCTGTGCCGTAACCGGCGATCTCGTAATGCTCCACCTTCTGCGCCGCGCCGATGAGGCCGGCATCGACGGCGTTCTCGTCCATGTCTTCCTCGAGAATCTCGCGACCCTCCTCGATCAGGCCTTCCATGCCCTTGCACTTCTTCCCGGTGAGCTTCGTCTCGAGCTCCTTCCCGATCTGGTCGAGCCTGGCCACCTGCCGGCGGGTCTCTTCGAGGTGGCGTTCGAACGCTCGCTTCAGTTCGGGCGACGTGGCGCCCTTCGCCATCTTGGGCAGCGCTTTGATGATCTGGTTCTCCGCGCTGTAGAGGTCCTTCAGCTCATCGATCAGCAGCTCTTGCAACGGGTTCGTCTCTTCCGCCATTCTTCAATCCTCCAATGCTTTTTGGGCTTCGTACTGCATGAAACGAAGCAAACGCAGTGCCACGCTAATGCACGCCGGAGCTCGTGTGGAGCGCCGAAGGATCAGCGCCCATGCGTCGTATCGCCGTCTGCCACACGTGCTCGTGCGGGAGGTCGAAGACGAGGTCGAGCTCGACGTCGGTCATCAACCATGCGGACTGCGCGAGTTCTTCATCGAGCTGACCCGGTCCCCAACCTGCGTAGCCGGCGAGCACGCGCGCGCGCGGCGCCGGCCTCGCTTGCAGGATCCGCCGCAGCAAGGACGGCGAGGTCGACAGATACAGCCCCTCGAGGACATCCGGCGCCCGAAGGATCGAGGACGGGTGCACGGTGGCGGTGACCGTCGGCGCCAGCGAGGACGCCACGAACTCGCCGCGCTGGCGCGACACCTTGAACCCCTTGCCAAGCAGCGCCTGTGCCGCGGTGGCGCCGAGACACACCAGCACGCGCGGCTTGACGAGCGCGATCTCGGTCTCCAGCCACGGCCGGCATGCACCAATCTCCGCAGCGTTCGGCTTGGCGTGGATACGCCGCTTCCCGCGTGGTTCCCACTTGAAGTGTTTGACGACGTTGGTGAGGTAGACGAGCGCCCGATCGATACCAGCCTCCTCCAAGGCACGGTCGAGCAGCTTGCCGGCCGGGCCGACGAATGGATGGCCCGCGATATCCTCCGCATCGCCGGGTTGTTCACCCACCAGCATGAGCTCGGCACGTCTGGGTCCCTCGCCGAAGACCGTCTGGGTTCCGCGAAGATACAGATCACAAGCCTTGCATCCCTGCGCCACGTCGCGCACGGCTGCCAGTGTTGGGCGTTCGGGCAACAGGTCGGAGACCGGCTGACCCGGCGCCGGATCTGTCGGCCGGCGCCGCTCAGCCACGCAGCTTCTCCATCGCCCACTCGACGTGTTCGCTGACGAGCGGGTCGCACACTGTCGGCTCCGCGCTCGTGGCCAACGCCTCGGCAGCCTCTGCGTGGCCCGAATTGCCGATCGCAACTGCGAGATTGCGGCGCAACCGTCTGACGCCGGCGCGCCTCATCGCGCTTCCCTTCAACAACGCCTTCAGCTCATCGTCTTTTTTGAGCCACAGCTCGAGCAATGCAGGCGGACCGTCGAATCCCGCGCGCGGCGACCAGGTCGGCTCGCTGCTGACGGCGGTGGACCGTGTCAGATTCCAAGGACACACGTCCTGACAGATGTCGCAGCCGTAGGCGTGCTCGCCCACCGCATCTCGCTGCTCGACCGGAATCGCGCCTTTCAACTCGATCGTAAGGTAGGACAGACATTTCGTCGAGTCGAGGACGCGCGGTTCGACGAGCGCGCCGGTGGGGCACGAGTCGAGGCAGAGGGTGCATGCTCCGCATTGATCCAGCGCCGGCGGATCCGGTTGAAGTGGCAGATTACAGATGATCTCCGAGAGGAAAATCCACGAGCCGATGTCGGCGTTGATGAGACAGGTGTTCTTGCCGACCCAGCCGATGCCCGCGTGTTGCGCGTACACGCGCTCCTGAACCGGCCCCGTATCCACGTAGGCCCGTCCCTCGAAGCCCCCGCCGACGCGCTCGTGCAGCCACGCGAGGAGCCGATCGAGGCGCTCCTGAATGACCGTGTGATAGTCGGTTCCCCACGCATAACGCGCGATGGCGGCCCGGGTGGGATCGACGTTGTCGGTGGAATACGGACGATCGCTGTTATAGATCGTCGCCAGGGCGATGACGCACTGCGCGGAGGGCAACACCGCCCGCACGTCTCGACGGCGTTCGGCGCTCCGGTGGAGGTAATGCATCTCCCCCGCGTAGCCGCGGGCGAGCCATTCCTCGAGGAATCGCAGCTCCGCGTGATCGGCCGCCGGTGCGATGCCGCACAGATCGAATCCGAGGAGTGCGGCCTGCTCCTTGAGCTCGGCTGACGTCAGTGCACGGACCCCGTAGGTAGCGTCCATCTGCGTCGATTATAGGCAGGCGCACGCCGCGGGTGCAGTGGGGATCAGCCCCTCACGAGCTGTCGCACCACGTAGGGCAGGATACCGCCGTGGCGGAACGCCACGAGTTCCTCCGGCGTGTCGATGCGTGCGATGGCCGCGATGTCCTGAGCGGCGCATTCAGGGGCCGTGGCCCGCACCACAACGTCGCCGCCGGGCGCCAGGCCAGTGCCCATCCCGATGATGTCGTACTGCTCTTTCCCCGTCAGTTTCAGTGACGCCGCGTTCTGCCCGTCGGGGAACTGCAGTGGCAGCACGCCCATGTTCACGAGGTTGCTGCGGTGAATCCGCTCGTAGCTTTCAGCCAGCACGATCTTCACGCCCAGCAGCAGGGTCCCTTTTGCGGCCCAGTCGCGCGACGATCCTGATCCGTACTCCTTGCCGGCGATGACGAGCAGAGGCACACCGGCCGCACGGTAGCGGACCGACGCATCGTAGATGGTCATGACCTCGCACACCGGCAGCAGCGTGGTCCAGCCCCCTTCAGTGCCAGGCGCGAGCTGGTTGCGCAGCCGGATGTTGGCGAAGGTCCCGCGCATCATCACTTCGTGGTTGCCGCGCCGTGCGCCGTACGAGTTGAAATCGGCGGGCGGGACGCCTTTGGAGATCAGGTAGCGGCCAGCCGGGCTGTCCGCAGGAATGGACCCGGCCGGGGAGATGTGATCCGTGGTGACGCTGTCGCCGAGCAGGGCCAGCACGCGGGCCCCCCGGATATCGGAAGGCGGTGTCGGCTCGAGCGTCAGCCCTTCGAAAAATGGCGGATTACGGATGTAGGTCGAGTCGTCTGTCCACTCGAACCGCTGCCCAGTCGGGATCGGCAGTGACCGCCAGCGCTCATCGCCGTCGAACACGCGGGCGTATTGCTGCCGGAACATGTCGGACTTCACGGCGCTCAGCATCGTCTCCTGGATTTCGCGCTCCGTGGGCCAGATGTCTTTGAGCAGGACGGGGGTGCCCGCTGGGTCGTGACCGATCGGCTCAGCCGTCATGTCGATCTGCATGCGCCCGGCGAGCGCGTACGCGACGACGAGTGGCGGCGACGCGAGATAATTGGCGCGAACCTGCGACTGAATACGCCCTTCGAAATTGCGGTTCCCGCTCAGGACCGACGCGACGATCAAGTTGCGATCTCTGACCAGGCTGGAAATCGGTTCGGGGAGCGGTCCGCTGTTACCGATGCACGTCGTGCAGCCGTATCCCACGATGTTAAAGCCCAGCTCGGCGAGATACTCCAGCAGGCCCGATGCCTTGTAGTACTCGGTCACCACCGCGGAGCCCGGGGCCAGGCTGGTCTTGACCCACGGTGGTACTTTCAACCCCCGCCGTACAGCGTTTCGCGCGAGCAGCCCCGCGCCAATCATGACGCTGGGGTTCGACGTGTTCGTGCAGCTCGTGATGGCGGCCACCACCACGGATCCGTGGTCGAGACCCTCCATCCCAGGCGCCACCTCCAGCGGCGCTGCCACGGCGGCGGCGGTGCGCGTGGCAGCCGGCGCGGTGTCCTCACCGGGTTTGTCGGCTGCCGGTTTGGGTTTGCGCTCGGCCAGCATGATGTCGAGCGCCTGCTGAAACTTGTACTTGGACTGCCGCAGCGATACGCGATCCTGCGGACGCTTCGGTCCGGCCAGGCTCGGTTCTACGGTGGACAGATTCAACTCGGTCGTAAGCGTGTACGACGGCTCGATCATGTCCGGCCCGCCGAACAGCCCCTGTTCCTTCGCGTACGCTTCGACGAGTCGCACGTGTGATTCGTCCCGGCCCGTCAGCCTGAGATAGTCCAGCGTCATCTCGTCGATCGGACAGATGGCGATTGTCGCGCCGTACTCGGGGGACATGTTGCCTAGAGTCGCCCGATCCGCGATCGTCAGGAATTGCAGGCCCGGGCCGTAGAACTCCACGAATTTGCCGACCACTCCCAACTTGCGCAGTCGCTCGGTGATGGTCAGGACGAGATCGGTCGCGGTGGCGCCTTCCGGCAGCCGGTCCAGCAGCCGGAAGCCGACGACTTCAGGAATCAGCATCGAAATCGGCTGGCCGAGCATCGCGGCCTCCGCTTCGATCCCACCCACGCCCCATCCCACGACACCCAGACCGTTGACCATCGTGGTGTGGGAGTCGGTGCCGACGAGCGTATCTGGGTACGCGAGCGTGTCCCCCTTCGTTGTTTCCATGAAGACGACGCGGGCCAGGTACTCCAGGTTGACCTGGTGCACGATCCCGGTGTCCGGCGGGACGACACGGAAGTTCTGGAAGGCTTCCTGTCCCCACCTCAGGAACGTGTAGCGCTCCCGGTTACGGGAGAATTCGAGGGCGGCGTTGAGGTCCGCGGCATTCCTCTCCGCGAAGTGATCGACTTGCACGGAGTGATCGATCACCAGCTCGACCGGCTGGAGCGGGTTGACTCTCCGCGGATCGCCCCCGAGCCTGACCATGCCGTCGCGCATCGCGGCAAGATCGACGACGGCCGGGACGCCGGTGAAGTCCTGCAGCAGCACTCGCGCGGGCGTAAACGCGATCTCCTTCTGCGCCTTCGACGCGACATCCCAGGAGGCGAGGGCCTGGATGTCCTCGTGATCGACGAATCGCGCATCCTCGCGCCGGAGCAGATTCTCGAGCAGGATCTTGAGCGAGTACGGCAGTCGTGCGAGGCCCGCGTGTCCGGCTTTCTCGAGCGCCGGCAGGCTGAAGATTGTCAGGCGATCGGTGCCGATGGCTAACGAGCTGCGGGTATTGAAGGAATTGTGCGAGGCCATCCCGTGATCATCCCTCACACCGGACAACGCATGCAAGGCGGGCATTCGGAGGTTCGTTAGGTGCGGGTCGGTCAACGAATCATTGAAGGCATCGCGCTGAGAAACTGGCGCGCCACGTCGGCGGGATCCTGCCGACCGGCATCGACCGCGTGATTCATTCTCCATGAGACCGCTGGTCGCATCGCCTGCAATGAGGTCGACCTGCCGCTCGGCGAGCGCGCGGTAAATCAGTGACAGGTCCATGGCCCGAGGCGGCGAGGCGAACCGCAGGTTGTACGCGCTCGACAGGCCCGGATATCCGTCGGCCCGCTGCAGGAACTCGTAGCCGAAGCCGGCTGACCAGCGGCCGGCGTGCGGCGCGACATCCGCGATGGTCCGCAGGCTGAGCGCTTTGGCGTCGGCGCCGCGGACGAGGATCGCGAACGTGTTCTCGAACCCGAGCGGGTCGAACAGCGTGAGGCCGGCGTCTGCATATCGGCGCCGCACCGCGTCCAACACGCGCCGCGGATCCGTATCCGTTGGCTGCCGGAAAATCGCGGCGTGCGCCGTGCCCGAATACTCCACGTAGGCGTCGATCTCGCCGGAACGAATTGCGCGGTCGCAGATGAAGGTGCCGCCGAGATTCAACCGTCGTTCGACCGACAGGCCTGTGCGCGTCTCGATCGTCTGCGCAATCAACTCGCCCAGCAGAATCTGCTCGGTGAAATTCTTCGACCCTATGCTGATCGCGTCGCTGCGCGTCCGCGTGAGCACCGCCGCACCCGCGAGCACCGCGACGACTATAAGCGCCACGGCGGCGCCACGTGAGCGCGTCCATTGGCCACGGCCGGTCGCACGCGCCCGCGTGGCGCGTTCGATCAACGTCAGGCTGCCGTCCAGGATGAGCGCCAGGGCCGCCGCCGGCACGGCGCCGGCGAGGATGACTGTCGGTTCGACCATCGCGAGGCCGCGGAAAATGTATTCGCCGAGGCCGCCTGCCCCCACTGCAGCGGCAATCGTCGCCGTCCCCACGGCGATCACCGAGGCGACCCGGATGCCGGCGACGATCGACGGAAGCGCGAGCGGCAACTCGACCTGGCGCAGGAGTTGCGCCGGCGTCATGCCGAGCGCCGTGCCCGCTTCGACCAGCGCGACGTCTACCGATCGAATCCCGGCGACGGTCGTCCTGATGATTGGCAGCAGCGCGTACAGAAACAACACGATGATCGCCACGCGCGCGCCAAGGCCGCCGACCACAGGCAGCGGCAGCAGAAAGCCGAACATGGCGAGGCTCGGAATGGTCTGCGCGATATTCGCCAGCCAGACGATCGGCGCGCCGGCGCGGGGTCGCCGGGCGGCGAGAATGCCCACGGGGACGCCCACCGCGACTGCGGCAAGCGTGGAGACCCCTACCAGGACGAGGTGCTGCGCTGCGAGCGACGCGAACTCCGTCCCGTGCGCGCGCCAGAACTCCAGCAGCTTCATCGAGGACCGCCGCCGAACGTCGCGGCGGCCTCGATCAGCGGCAGGAGCAGAGGCCGCACGCGCGCATCGTCCGAGCGCGCGAGTCGGGACGGCGCAGCGAGCGCCGCGAGGGTTCCCTCGGCGATCACGCCAACACGCGACGCCAGCGCGAACGCCTCCGCCATGTCGTGGGTGACGAGCACGACGGTCTTCCGGAGGTGTTCCTGAATCCGCCTGAACTCGACGTGCATCTCGCTTCGCGTGATGGGATCGAGCGCCCCGAACGGTTCGTCCATCAGGAGGATCGGCGGATCGGCCGCGAGCGCCCGCGCGACGCCGACTCGCTGGCGCTGGCCGCCCGATAATTCGTGGGGCCATCGCAGCGCGTACTCCGCCGCCGGCAGACCGACCAGGTCGAGCAACTCCCGGCAACGTGCGGTGATCCGAGGGAGCGCCCAACCCAGCAGCCTCGGCACGACCGAGACGTTCTCGGCAACCGAGAGGTGCGGGAACAGTCCGATTTCCTGCAGCACATACCCGATCTGGCGGCGCAATGCGAATGCATTCCAGACACGGGTGGTACGGCCCATGACGAGGACATCGCCTGCGTCAGGCTCCAACAAGCCATTGATGAGTTTGAGGATGGTACTCTTCCCAGCGCCACTCCGGCCGACCAGCGCAATGGTCTCGCCGGCGTCTATCGCGAGATCGAAGCCACGCAGTACGGCGATCGGGCCACGCGACGCATGCACGCCGGCGAACACGATCGCGGCCGAGCTGTCCGCGCCGGTCTGCGTCACCGGGCGACTCTACTTCAGCGGCACGCGGTTTGCCACTTGACGCCACGGAGGCACTCACATGGCAGATACCGATGCGGGGAACCAGAAGTCCGAGAAGAGCAAGGCTGAAGGGGAGCCCTGGAGCTCGGAACAAGACACCGCGGCAGAGGTCGATCGCGACAGCCGTGGCCAGACTACCGAAGTACGAGAGATCGATCAGAGCGGCGGGCCGCGGCGTAAAGGAAGTACCGGCAGGAACGATTCCGGAGTAGGCAGCGAGGTCGAGAACGACAACGATGCGGCCACTCGTTATCGCGGAACGGACGGCGACGACGGGGGGATCACGAACAGACCGTTGGACGAAGAACGCGAGAACCAGGAAGCGCTGCCGGAACGCGGAAAGGCCCGTGCCGGAGCGAACGCCGGACACGGACATGAAACGAACGATGCCAATCTGGGCGGTGACCAATGAGCGCTGACCGCGGCACCAATCCGTTCGATCCTACCGATGAGCGCACCGCGGACCCGATCCCCGGCAGCGAGGCGCCAACCCGCTTCGATGAAGACGCGCCGCCTGCCCCGGACCGTGAGGACGACCGGACGCGACGCGATGAGCGGGGAGCGGACGACCCGGTCCTTCCAACAGACGACGCCAGCCTGGGCACGAAGATCTGACGGGTGCTGCCAGGGGCAAAAAGTTTTGGCGCTTTAGAAAAGGTACAGGAGAGAAACCGCTGCGAAGGTCTGGGTGCTGCGGCGGTCCGGGAGATCGAGTCCGCCTTCACGCGACGAGATGCCCACATCCACTCGCAGTCCGGAGCGACGGGCCCCGGGGGCGGACAGCACCTTCAGACCAGCGCCTCCATGGTATTCGGTGCCCGTCTCAACGAGCTCGTCGCCTTCGTGCAGTTCACGCACGTAGCCCGCGCCGAGAGCGAAGAACGGTACTGCGCGACCGGAGGCGAACGACAACTGGGGAAGATGTACGACTACTGATCCGTCGAACACGTAGTGACTGACTTTTTCTTCAGCCGTCACGTCGGCCGCCTGCTCCGCATCGCCCGTGATCCTGACCGCGAGCGTGGGCTTGGCGTACCGCGCGCCCGCCTCGATCGCCACGCTGCGAGTGACGTAGTAGGCGAGACGCCCCTGAACGCCGGTTGCAGCCGCGAGCCGGCTGGTTGTTGTGAACTGCTCGAACGGTGACGTGTCGGTGGTGCTGTTGCGGGTCAGTGCCGCCGTACGGTCTTCCAGATCGAACCCAGCAAGCCAGACGGCGCCGGCGCTGACTTCCCACGCTCCGGTGCGCGGTACTTCTCGGACGCGCTTGCGGATCAAGACCTGCCCGGCGGCTGGCGATGCCACCGCGAGCGAGAGCACCACGCTGGCTGCCAGTCGCCACGCGTGCCGCCCGATCACTTCGGGCTCACTTTGATCTCGATGTCGCGGGTGCCTCCGCCGCGCGGAACGATGGCGAGCTTGTCGTGAAACTTCGCACTGAAATTCAGGTCGACCGAAAACGTCGCGTCGAAAAAGCTCTCGAGATCCCCGTCGTCGAGTGGTTCGGCCCGCAGGACATGCGGCCCCGGGTCGAGCCCGGCGATGACGAATGACCCGTCCGGGCTGAGTGTGAACCCGCCGACGAGCTTGCCGGTCCTCGGGTTGAACGCGACGACGTGTGCGCCGAGCACGCCCGTGCCGTTCTTGGTCACGCGTCCGCTGATGCTGCCGGTGTCGCGCTGGAATGCGGCAGTCGGGTAAATGTCGGAGATCCCGGCGAGGTCGTCGGCCTTGAGCGTCCTGTCAGCGACGTTGCCGGCGGCGAACGCGATCGGGAACATCACCGCTTCGGCGCCCAGGACACGGCGGCCACCCGTCCGCATTTCGGTCTCGCCGAGAGCGGAATGCCCCAACCCATGCAAGTGGCCAATCTCGTGCAGGGCAATCGACTCCAGATCGAAGCTTCCGGCCTGTCCGGCAGACGACGTCGACCAGGGGAACGTCGCGTTGAAGAAGATGTCGGATTCGACGATTTCGCCGGTGCGCACGTCGATCAGAAACGTGGTCGCGCCGAGCACGCGGTCCAGCTCAGGACGGTCGAGAAATCCCAGCACCGTCATGTCGTCGTCGTCGAACGGCGGCGCCTGGGTGAAGCCGGCGAACTGCGATGACGTCTGCGCGGTGTCGACCCCGTTCCATGTGTTGAATGCCCGCACCACCGCAGCCTGCAACTGCTGCGCCGTGACACCGGGAACTCCGCGGTTGGTGACGAAGTAGCGGATCGGGAAGTCATCCCACTTCAGGTTGACGGTCCCCGTGGATGCGCGAGAGCCAAGCTTCAAATAGCCAAGGACGGGCAGCGCGGAGACAAGAACCGCGACCGCGACGAGAATCCCTGCCGCACGTCTCACTGCGCGCCACCAGCCAGTTCCGCCATCACGGTGCGCACGCGCGCCGCAAACGACTCGAGGGCTTCGGGACGTCGGCCTGTCGCGCCGCGGATGACAAGTTCAGGTGCGTCGCCACGCGCCAGCAACGGCGGTTGCACGACCATGCGACGGCCCGTGCTCGAATCGAACCGCACCCGGAAGACGCCCTGGTTCAATCCGAAGATGTGCGGCCGCGATCCACGGACGGCGAAGAAGAGCACCGCCTCGTCGCCCGGTGCGAAGACGGGTGCGCCGACCATGACGCTGCGGTAGGCACCAAGCTGCCCGCCCGGGACACGGAACGTGATCGTCTGATCGGCGTTGCCCTTGAGATACGTGCCAACCTGGAACGTGACGAGACTGTCGATTCGCTTGCGGCCATCGGCCCACTCGGGAGTCACCGCGACGACGCGGCCATACGCGATGATCTGAGATCCGGAAACGACTTCGCGGAACTCCGCCGGGATGAGCACTGTGGCCTCGAGCCCGGGGCACAGCAGAAACAACGCGATCAAGGCAGCGAAACGGCGCATCTCAGCAGTCTACCCCAAAGATTGACGCGAGGCCGCGCGCGCGACGTCGAGCACGGCGATCGCGGCCCGTCGGCTCGCCCCCGGTTCGCCCAGGCGAGACTTGACGTCCCGCAGCTGCGCACGGAGGCGTGACGCATGGTCCGGATCGGTGAGTACCGTGAGCGCTTCCTTGGCGACCGCGTCAGGTGTGAAAGCGTCCTGAATCAGCTCGGGGACGATACGCGCGCCGGCGACCAGATTGACCATCGCGTACGTGTCCACATGGACGAACGGTTTGCCCAGGCCATACGTCAGCTGCGAGAGGCGATACACGACGACCATCGGACATTCGTGCAGCGCCGCCTGCACTGTGACCGTTCCGGACGCCACCAGCGCGACGTCGGCGCTGGCAAGCACGTCATCGGCAAGGCCTTCGACGACGGTGACCGCGGCGCCGCCGCTTCTGAGCGTTTCGAGCGGACTGAAAAGGTCGTCCGCAAGGTGCGGCGCGCGCGCGACGATGAATTGCACCGCCGGCAGCCGGGCGCGAATCAGCGCGGCGGCGCGCGCAAGGTCGGGAAGAATGGCCCGCAGCTCGTTGCGGCGGCTGCCGGGCAGGAGCGCTACCACCGGGCGATCCCCGTCGAGCCCGTGACGTGTGAGAAACCCACGTCTCGATTCCGGCTTACGTGCGAGATCCAGGAGCGGATGCCCGACCCACTGCACCGGGACGCCTGCATCGCGGTAGATCTTTTCCTCGAACGGAAAGATGACGAGCACGCGATCCGCGAGCCGTTTCATCGTCTTCATGCGGCCCCGGCGCCACGCCCAGAGCTGCGGGCTGATGTAATAGACGACCGGGATGCCCCGTTTGCGCATGGCGCGGGCCAGCGCGAAATTGAAGTCCGGGAAATCGATCGCGACGAACACATCAGGAGGTGTCGTCTCGGCTTCGGCCACGAGTCGCCGGTACGTTTCGTACGTCCGCGGCAACAGTCGCGCGACCTCGAGGATGCCGGTGACAGAGAGGCCGCTGAAGTGGCCGACGAGCCGGGCGCCGGCGTCGTGAAGGCGATCTCCCCCGAACCCGATGATCTCGGCCGATGGTTCGAGCTGCAGAATCTCCGTCGCGAGCGCGGCGCCGTAGAGATCGCCGGACGGCTCGCCGCACGAGATCATCAGGCGCAACGGCAGCGGCTCCGGATCAGCTCGGTTTCGTGAAAAGTGCCGGCGGGAGCGATACGTTGTACTCGAACGTCTGCAGCCGGCGCTCGATGTTCGGCGCCCCAGGCCGCTGGAGCACCGCACGGAAGGCCACCTGCAGGCCGTTCATGTCGCGGTAGTCGGAGAATGCTTCTTCAGCGACACCTGCACCATCAGCGGCCAGGTAGCGCTGCTTGACGATCAGGGAGGTGACCGGATCGAGGATCACGGTAAGGCCGCGCATGCCGGCGGAGGTCACGTTGAGGCCGGGTAGCGACTGACCTGCCTCCATCACATCAGTCCGGGTGGCGGTGAGCCGTCCGTCAACCAGCGCCAGCAACAGCGGCAGGGAGTCTCGCTGCACGATCGCGCGCATCTGAGCCGCAACCTGTGGCGGAGCCTCGCGCGATCCACGGGCGTCCTCGACCCAGAAGGTACCAGCGGCAAAGACCTGCACGAGTGGGCCCTCCGGGGTGGAGGCTTCGATACGAAAGGATCCCGGATAGCGGATGCTCGTCGTCGTCGGCACCTCGGTACGGGTACCTGCCATGTCGATCACGGTCGTGGAGACCGCTTTTACCGTGCGTATCGAACGCAGTTTCTCGAGACCACCTTTCGCACGCACGGCGCGGAGGATGAGCTCGCGCGCTCCGTCCTCCGCTGCAGCCGCGGCGGCGGTGGTGCGGAACCCGGCAGGTTCGAGCCGTCCGGCCGGCGCACGCTGACGCCGCAGATCCACTGATGCGAGGTCGAGCTCTCCCAGCGGAATCCGCTCGAACTGCTCGAACCCCATTCCCGGAAGCTGCTTGGCGAACGCGGCCGCGTCACCAACGAGCACTATCGACAGCCGATCCGGGTGTAAGTACTCTTTTGCAACGCGCTGGATGTCGTCGACCGTCACCGCGTTCACCCGATCGCGGAACGTCTCGAGCTCGCTCAGGTCGAGGCCATAGAACACGGCATTCAGGATCTGCAGGGCGATCGCGCTCGGCGTTTCGATGGTCAGCGGAAAGCTTCCCGTCAAGTACGCCTGTGCGTCAGCCAATTCGCGCGGCTGCACCCGCTGCCGCTGCAGCTTCCAGAACTCGTCCACGATGAGGCGCAGCACTTCACCGGTCGAGTCCGACCGGGTATCGGTGTCGGCAACGACGTCTCCGCCTTCCTTGAGCCCGTTCGTGTCAGCGGAAGCACCGTAGGTGAGGCCGCGCTCCGATCGCAGCACCCGATGCAGCCGATTCCCGCCCTCACCACCAAGGATCTTGATGGCGAGGTCCAGCGCCAGGTAGTCCTTGTGCTTGCGCGGCAATCCGGTGTGGCCCACGCGAATCTCGGTCTGCACGGCGCCCGGCCGATCGATGACGACGACGCGCCGGGTCGGCGGCGGAAGGTCCCCGGATGACGCGGCCGTGTTGGAGGCGCGCGGCCATGCGCGGAACGCCCGTTCCGCGCCGGCGAACGCTTCGTCGCTCGCCACGTCACCGACGATAGCGAGGATGGCGTTGTTCGCGCCGAACCATGCCTTGTGAAACGTCACCAGGTCCTCGCGCGTGATGGCGGCAACCGAGGTCGGCGTGCCGGCGTCCGGCCGGCCGTACGGGTGGAAGCCGTACACGAGGCGATCGAACACGACGCCTGCCAGATAGTCGGGATCGTCGTAGCTGACCTTGAGTCCTGCCTGAAACTGCTGCCGCTGCCGGTCGAGCTCTTCCTCGGCGAACGCCGGATTGCGTGCGACGTCCGACACCATGTCGAGCGCGAGATTGAAGCTGTCTTTCATCACGACCGCGCTGACGGACGACAGGTCGCGGCTGGACCCGGTACCGAGCGCGCCGCCGATCGAATCGATGGCGGTGGCGATCTGCTCTGCGGTCCGCGTCGTAGTGCCCTGATCGAGCAACGCCGCCACCATAGTCGCGACGCCGGGCTTGGCCGGCGGATCCTGGGCGCCGCCGGCGCGCACGATCAAGCGCCTTTACGTCCCGGGCCGGCAGCGGTCGCGGCGGCCGCTCTGACGGCCAGTCCGGCACCTGCGCCGCCGCGGCGTGCGCGACGAACGTCAACAGCGCGGCGCCGTACCACGACGCGCGGCGCGTCATCGTGCCGCTCCGCCCGACTTCGAGCCCTTCGGCAGGATCGTCATCACCAGCCGGTTCTCCGGCGTGAAATACGTACGCGCGACACGTTGCACGTCGGCTGCGGTCATGTTCGCGAAAACGTCGAACTCACCGTCCGCGGTCTTGATGTCGTTGTGGATGACGACAGCATGACCGAGCTGGGACGCTTTGTCCTTGTTCGATTCGCGGCCCAGGATGTAGTCGCGCGCGAACTGGTTTTTCGCCTGCTGCAGCTCGCCGGCGCTGATCGGCTCCGCCTTCAATCGATCGAGCTCGGCGATCAACGCGTTAATCGCCTCCTCCGCCGTGCGACCGGGCTGTACGATGGCGACGGCGAAGAAGAGGTTCGGGTCCTCGATGATGTTGCCGCCGCCGTACGCGGCTAGCGCAATCCGCTTCTCGTACACGAGCTTGCGGTAGATGCGCGAGCTCTGCCCGTCGGACAGCACTTTGGAGGCGATGTGCAGCGGGTACGAGTCCGGGTGGCCGTCGTACGTGATGTGGTGCGCGACGACGACCGCCGGCAGCGGCCAGTTCTCCTCGATCTGGACGCGCCGCTCCTTGGTCTGCGGCGGCTCCTTGGGGATATCGCGTGGGACCGGACGTGGCGACTTCGGGATGCGGCCGAACTGCTGGGTGACCATCGCGGTCGCCTCTTTCGTGTCGAAATCTCCCACCAGCACGAGCGTCGCGTTGTCCGGCACGTAGTAGGTCCGAAAGAATTCGCGCACGTCGTCGATCGACGCCGCTTCGAGGTCGCTCATGCGGCCGATAGTCGGATGCTTGTACGGGTGCACGGTGAATGCATGACCGTAGATGATCTCGTTGAGTTGTCCGTAAGGCTGGTTCTCGAACCGCATACGGCGCTCTTCTTTCACCACTTCGCGCTCGGTCTGGAAGACCTTCTCTTCGATCCGCAGCGACGCCATCCGGTCGGCTTCGAGCCACAACACCAAGGGGAGATACTGCGCGGGGAACGTCTGCCAGAACACCGTCGAATCTTCGTTCGTGTACGCGTTGCTCTGGCCGCCGATACTCGAGATGTACGACGGATGCCCTTCGGCCTCGACGTTCTTCGACCCCTTGAACATCATGTGCTCGAACAGGTGGGCGAACCCCGTCCGGCCGCGGCGCTCATTCTTCGATCCGACGTGATACCAAATCTCGGCGTGCACGATGGGCGTCGAGTGATCCTCGAGCATCACGAGCTTCAACCCGTTCGGCAGCGTCGTCATCGTGTAATCGAGCTTCGGCGGACGTACGGCGGCGCTGGCGATCGGATCGATCGCGAGCAGACCCGCCAGCGCCAACACCGGCCCGGCCAGCCGCGAGCATGCGAGGTGTCTCATTGAGCTTCGATTATGGCACAGGCGATCGGCCGAACTGGCGCATGCCGCGCCAGGGGACGAACGAAGGGGCGGCTCACTTCAGCAGGCGCGCTTCGAGCGCGTCGAGCCGCCGCTGCAACTCGGCAACCGCCTTCCGGAGGTCGGGCAGCTTCTTGAACACCGCCGAGGACCTGAGCCACTCGCGGTTTGCAATCGCCGGATAGCCCGACACGAAGGAGTCCGGGTCGACCGACTTCGGGATCCCGGTCTGCGCCGTCG
>JAIVJE010000026.1 GCA_020200195.1 Acidobacteriota bacterium
GGACTGGACTGTCGATCCGTTCACGTTCCAGGAGAAGGACGGCTACTTCTACGGCCGCGGCACGACCGACGACAAGGCCCAAGCGGCGATCTGGGTGGCGACGCTCATCCGCTTCAAGCAGGAAGCATTCACGCCAAAGCGCGATCTCATCGTGGCGCTGACCGCGGACGAGGAAGGCTGGGGGCCTGCGAATGGCGTCGACTGGCTGATCAAGAATCATCGCGCGCTCATCGATGCGGAGTACTGCCTCAACGAGGGGGGCGGCGGGCAGATCAAGAACGGACGGCGCGTGCTCAACGAGGTGCAGGCAGCGGAGAAGCACTACGCCACGTTTCGCGTCGAGGCCAAGAACAAAGGCGGCCATAGCTCACTTCCCGTCAAGGACAACGCGATTTACCGGCTTGCTGCGGCGCTCGGGAAGCTGGCCGCGTACGACTTCCCCGTCCACCTGACCGAGATCACGAAGGCGTTCTTCCAGCGCACCGCGGCCATAGTCGATGGCCAGGAAGGGGCTGACATGAAGGCTGTGGTGGCCTCTGCGAAGCCTGATCCCGCTGTGGTCGCCCGCCTCGCGACAACACCGCTGTATAACGCCGTGCTTCGAACCACCTGCGTCGCCACCATGCTCGAGGGCGGCCATGCGGAGAACGCCCTGCCGCAGACGGCCCGCGCGACTGTCAACTGCCGAGTGATCCCCGGTGAGACTCCACTGGACGTCCAGCGCACGCTTGAACGGGTGCTCGACGATCCCACGCTGACCGTCACCGCCGCCACGGATTACGCGACGAGCCCTGTGTCTCCGCTGCGGCCCGATCTGATGCAGGTCGTCGAGCGGATCACGAACGACCTCTGGCCTGGCGTCCCGGTCGTCCCCGTCATGTCCACCGGCGGCACCGATGGTACATTCCTCCGTATCGCCGGCATCCCTACCTACGGCATTTCCGGGTTGTTCGAGGACATCGACGATGTGCGGGCGCACGGCCGTGACGAGCGGCTCGGGGTAAAGGAGTTCTACGAGGGGCGGGAGTTTCTGTATCGACTGGTCAAGGAGGTGTCGCGGTAGCTCCCATGCCCAAGCTTGCCGCCAACCTGACGATGCTGTTCGGCGAAGTTGAGTTTCTCTCGCGCTTTGCCGCCGCCGCCAGCGCAGGGTTCGAAGCAGTCGAGTACTTGTTTCCCTACGACTATGAGCCGGACATCCTGAAGCAGCACCTGCACGACCATGGACTCGTCCAGGTGCTGCACAACCTGCCGGCGGGCAACTGGGCCGCCGGTGAACGTGGAATCGCATGCCTTGCGGAGCGCGTGGCCGAGTTCAGGGCGGGCATCGACAGAGCGATCGAGTACGCGGGCGCCCTTGACTGCGATCGCGTCAATTGCCTCGCGGGGATCCTGCCGCAGACGACCGACCCGGCGACCGCACGCGAGACGCTGATTCACAACTTGCAATACGCAGCACCTCGTCTGAAGGCGGCCGGCGTCAAGCTGCTCATCGAACCAATCAACACCCGCGACGTTCCTGGATTCTTCCTCAGCGGGACCCGGCAGGCGGTCGAGATCATCGAAGCAGTCGGCTCCGACAACCTGTTTCTCCAGTACGACATCTACCATATGCAGATCATGGAGGGGAATCTCGCGCCGACGATCCAGAGCTACCTTCCTCGGATCGGACACATGCAGCTGGCCGATTCGCCGGGACGTCATGAACCGGGAACCGGAGAAATCGACTTTGGCTTCCTATTGGAGTTCGTCGATCGCGCACGCTACACGGGATGGATCGGATGTGAGTACATTCCGAAGGGTGAGACCGTCGAAGGGCTTCGCTGGGCCACGCCGTACTTGAGGTGACGATGTCGGAGAGCGACGTCAGGGAGTTCCGCAGATGAGCGACGTCGGGTTTATCGGGTTGGGCACGATGGGAGCGCCGATGGCGCGTCATCTGCTGGATGGCGGGCACAGGCTCTTCGTTCATACGCGCAGCCGAGTGCCGGAAACAGTGCAGTCAGCCGGTCCCACCGTCTGTAGCAGCGGCAAAGAAGTGGCGCAGCATGCCGAGATCATTTTTGTGATGGTGCCCGACACGCCCGATGTCGAGAAGGTCCTGTTCGGAACCAATGGCGTCGCCGAAGGATTGACCGCGGGCAAGATCGTCGTCGACATGAGTTCCATTTCGCCGATCGATACGAAGGCCTTTGCCCGGCGGATCAATGAGCTGGGCTGTCAGTACCTGGACGCTCCAGTCTCGGGCGGCGAGGTGGGCGCCAAGGCCGCTTCACTGACGATTATGGTCGGTGGCAGCGAGGAGGCGTTCGCACAGGTGAAGCCGTTGTTCGCCTTGATGGGCAAGAACATCACGCTGGTTGGTGCCAACGGTGATGGCCAGACGACCAAGGTGGCCAACCAGATCATCGTTGCGCTCACCATCGAAGCGGTGGCCGAGGCGCTGCTGTTCGCGGCGAAGGCGGGCGCCGATCCCGCGAACGTCCGACAGGCACTGATGGGCGGCTTCGCCTCGTCACGCATTCTCGAGGTACACGGCGAGCGGATGCTCAAGCGCACCTTCGAGCCGGGCTTTCGCATCGAGCTCCACCAGAAGGATTTGAATCTGGCCCTCACCAGCGCACGACTGCTCGGGGTGTCGCTGCCCAATACGTCCACCGCCCAGGAGCTCTTCAACGCCTGCACCGCGCACGGCGGCAAGGCGTGGGACCATTCGGCGATGCTGCGAGCGCTGGAGATCATGGCCGACTTCGAAGTCCGATCGAGGTGACGGCCACCTTCCCGCCTATGGATATTCCGATCAACGAGCTCAAACGTGCCTTCCTCGAAGGGCGGCCGCAAATCGGTTTGTGGAGCAGCCTCGCGAGCCACATCACCGTCGAAGTGATCGCCGGCTCCGGCTTCGACTGGCTCCTGCTCGACACCGAGCACTCGCCGAATGAGCTGACGATGGTGCAGAGCCAGTTGCAGGCGATGACGGGCGGCACCGCGACAGCGGTCGTGCGGCCCGCGTGGAACGATCCGGTGTTGTTCAAACGGCTTCTCGACATCGGCGTCCAGAGCTTTCTGGTGCCGTGGGTGCAGACAGTCGAGGAAGCGCAGACGGCAGTCGCCTCGACACGCTATCCCCCCGAGGGGATCCGGGGCTTCGCCGCGATCACGCGAGCCAATCGGTACGGTCGCATCAAGGACTACGCCAGGCACGTCCACAACCAATTGTGCGTGGTGGTGCAAATCGAAACGCGCGTCGCCCTGCAGAATCTGGAAGCGATTGCGCGAGTCGACGGCATCGACGGTCTGTTCATCGGGCCGAGCGATCTCGCGGCCGATCTGGGTCACTTCGGGAACAGCGCGCACCCTGATGTCCGGGCCACCATAGACGGCACGATTACGCGGATCGTGAAGACCGGAAAGGTCGCCGGCATCCTCGCCCCGGTCGAAGCAGACGCGCGCCACTGGCTGCAGCTCGGGTGTCGGTTCGTCGCGGTCGGCAGCGACGCCGGCATCCTCGCGAGGCAGAGCGAAGCGCTTGCGGCAAAGTTCAAGCAACAGGCGTTGGGCGAGACGTGACGGATCGCACACTCGATCAAGCGCACGATGGCGAAAATCTCGTGGCGGCTGCTGCCGCTGATTGTCGTCATCTATTTCGTGGCCTACATCGATCGCACGAACGTCGGGTTCGCGGCGAGCGCCATGAACAAGGACCTGGGGTTCACGGCGTACGTGTACGGCTGGGGCGCCGGTATTTTCTTTCTCGGCTACTTCCTGTTCGAGGTGCCGAGCAACGTCATCCTGCACCGCGTCGGCGCGCGTGTGTGGATCGCGCGCATCATGGTCACCTGGGGCATCGTGTCGGGGCTGATGATGTTCATCACCGGCCCGGCGAGCTTCATGCTCGTCCGGTTTCTGCTCGGCGTGGCCGAGGCCGGCTTCTTCCCCGGCGTCCTGCTGTATTTCACCTACTGGTTTCCTGCCGCCTATCGCGCGCGCGTTGTGTCGGCGCTGTTTCTCGCCGTGCCCGGGTCGAATGCCATTGCCGCGGCACTGTCCGGCGCAATCCTTCAACTCGACGGCACCAGGGGACTTGCGGGATGGAAGTGGATGTTCCTGCTCGAATCGCTCCCCGCGATTCTGCTCGCGCCGGTCGTACTGGCCGTCCTGACCGATCGGCCGTCCGCCGCCAGGTGGCTGTCGGTCGACGAGCGCACGTGGCTCGAGACGCAGCTCGCGTCTGAGCGCCGCACGATCGAGGGCGCGCAGAAGCACCTGACGCTGTTTCAGGCGCTCACCGACCGGCGTGTGGCCGGTCTATCGCTGATCTACCTGACGATCGTCACCGCCACGTACGGCATCACGTTCTTCCTGCCGCTGATCGTGAAGGCGCACGGTCTCTCCGACATGTCCACCGGCCTCGCCACGGCGATCCCGTACACGATCGGAACGATTGGTATGGTGTTGTGGGCGTACTCGTCGGATCGACGGCACGAGCGGCGCTGGCACTTTGTCGTCGCGGCATTCGTCGCCGGCGCCGGGCTCGTCGCGGCAGGGTTGAACACCGGCGCCGGCATGCTTCAGCACGAGCACCGAGGTCTGGTCAACCGGCAGATCTGGATCGTCGATCCGAGCCGCCATGTCGTTGTAGTCGGCAAATACGACAGCTTTGCCGGCATGGCGATGCAGCCGCGGATCCGCGGCCGGCGGCTTGATCACGGCGCCGTCAGGCGCGAGGTTTCCGCGGAGGACCGCCAGGGTATCGGACGGCACCAGGGCTCTCTCGCGCGTGCGAATCACGTCGTCGTTGAACACCCGTGCTCCAGCGATGTTCTCCCCGAGCGTGCGACCGTTGACCGTGAGCGCGAGTGGATCGATCAAGTCGCCGAGGTTGTTCAGCAGCACGCGCAGGCCGCCGGCGTAGAAGAAATCCTCCATCAGGTATTCGCCCAACGGGCGGATGTTCGCCAGCAGCGGTGTGCGGCGCGCCAGCGCGTCGAAATCGTTCAACGTGAGGCCGACGCCGGCGCGACGCGCCATGGCGATGAGATGAATGATGGCGTTGGTCGAACCGCCAATCGCGAGCACGGTCGTAATCGCGTTGCGAAACGACACCTCGTTGCACAGGGCTGACGGCCGGAGGTCCTCCCACACCATGTCCACGATGCGCCTGCCGGTCGCGGACGCCATCGCGGCGTGGCGGGAATCGGCGGCGGGAATCGAGGCCGCGCCGGGAAGCGTCAGTCCCAGCGCTTCCGCGGCGCTCGTCATCGTCGACGCCGTTCCCATCGTCATGCAGTGCCCCGGCGAGCGTGCGATGCCCTGCTCGATGTCCTGCCAGTCCTGTTCGGTGATGGTGCCCGCGCGGAGCTCGGCCCAGTACTTCCAGACGTCTGAGCCGGACCCGAGCGTCGCGCCGCCCCAGTTGCCACGGAGCATCGGCCCGGCGGGCATGAAAATCGCCGGTAGATTCACGGAAGTGGCGCCCATGATGAGCGCCGGCGTCGTCTTGTCGCAGCCGCCCATCAGCACGGCGCCGTCGGCGGGATACGAACGCAGCAGTTCCTCGGTCTCCATCGCGAGGAAATTGCGATACAGCATCGTCGTCGGCTTCTGGAACGGCTCGGAGAGCGTCATCGCGGGCAGTTCGACCGGAAATCCACCAGCGGCCCACACGCCGCGCTTCACGTCTTCGACGCGCTGCTTGAAATGGGCATGACAGGGGTTGATGTCACTCCACGTGTTGACGATAGCTATCACCGGCTTGCCGGCGTAGTCGGATCGCTCGTAGCCCATCTGCGCTGTGCGCGATCGATGTCCGAAGCTGCGCAGGTCCTGTGCACCGTACCAGCGATGACTCCGCAGATCCTCGGGACGTTTGCGCACGTTGCTCATGGAAGCCGACCGGAAAGTATACCTGTGGGCTAGTCAGTGACACGAGATGTGATGGGTCGCTGTTCGGCATACTGCCACCGAAGATGCTGCAGTCGGAAATCGTGGCTGCACAGATGGACCTTTACCCGGCCGTATCGATACTGTTCCGCCAATCGGAGAGCGACGAGCTGCAGCGCGCCGAATCTGGACTGTGGGGCATGGCCGGGGTCGTGACGAGCCCGCTGCATTGCCCAACTGCCGAGACGCTCGTCGGGATGTCGTTCTTCAGCGAGTACACGTTTGCGAAGATGGCTGCCGACGAGACCCAGCTCGGCGATCGACAGCCGCCGCCGTTGCTGCGTGCCGCATGGACCATCGCGCAGTCGGCCGGCCCATGGTGGCCGTGGGCCAACGGGGCGATCCTGACGGAACGCCCCACGGAGATCCAGGTCACGCAGCTGACCGATGCGCTGCCGCTATCGCTGCGCGCCTTCTACGATGTGGTCGGCGCCGTCGATTTCATCGGCCGACATCAGAAGATCCTGGCGCCGGACAGCTCCGTTGCTCCCGATCCTCTCGTCGTGTTCGGAGTCGACGATGCGCTCGCCGAATGCGAATCGCTGGATGACGACGAGCGATCAGTCATCACCATTGCGCCCGACGACTTGCACAAGGAGGAGTGTGCTTTCGATGTGGTGGTTTCCCAGGGTATGAAGGAATCGACCGAGGTGTCCCGGAGGAGCTTGACCAGGTGCGGACCGGGCTTGTGGAATTCTGAGTCGATGGCCCCGCCGGCGGAAGCCGGCGGGGCCTGTGTCATCACACTAGCTGTGAGTCGCCTGAGGAGCGAACTTCTTCATCCACTCCGCCTGCCGCTGCTGCATCTCCTGTGGCGTGAGGTCTTCCTTGTGGGTCGCGATCGTCCACGCGTACCCCTGTGGGTCAGTGAAGGTCCCGCAACGATCGCCCCAGAACTGATCTCCCATCTGTCCCATCGGCCCGCCGGCAACCTGTCCGCCAGCTGCCACGGCGCGATTGAACAGCGCGTCGCAATCCTCGACATAGACCCAGAGCGAGGCCGGTGAACCGCCGATCGCTTTGGGGCCTTTGCCACCCATCATCGCGTCGTTCACCATGATGCGCGAGTCGCCGATGCGCACTTCCGCGTGCATGATCTTCCCATCGGGGCCAACGGCGCGCGACACTTCTTCGGCACCAAGGGCCTTCTTGTACCAATCGATTGCCTGCACTGCGTTGTCGAGCGTGAGCTGCGGCGTCACCGTATGGTACCCGTCGGGAACTGCCTTCTTCGCTTTGGCCATCTCTGCCTCCTTTCGCCTCTCACCTCCTAACCTGCCATTGTGTTGTGACGTCGGCATGACATGCAAGCTGATGAACGTGAAGGCTCATCCATCACGCGGTGTATTGATCGGCTTTAGCGTACCGGCGCCCAAGCGCATCCTCGGAGAGCCCTGCCGTTCCTGCTAACGCTTGCCTCATGGCGGCGTCTTCCCTGTAATGGGCACCATCCTGATGGAACTGCGACTCGCCGTGCGGTCGGTGCTGAAAGCACCCGCATTTTCGGTCGCCGCCATTCTGACGCTCGGCTTGGCGCTGTCGCTATGCACGACCGTGCTGGTGGTGGTCAACGCGTACCTCTATACGCAGCTACCGTATCCGAGCGCCACGCGACTTTATTCAGTCCGCTACAGCCTTCCCGGCCAGGAACAGCCGCAGCAGATGGAACAGCTCGACTGGTCGTCTCTGAACGACGTGGTCGAGCAGCCGATTGCGTGGGACCTCGACATGTTCTACCTGCTTGGAGGGGAAAACGCCGAGTCAGTTCCTGGCGCATGGGTGACCCCGGGGTTCGTCCAGGGCCTCGGGGTTCAACCGGCGATCGGGCGCGGCTTCGACGCGGCGGCGTTCGCCGGTGGGAGCGCGAACGTGGCGCTCATCAGCCACCGACTCTGGAACTCGAATTTCGGCGGGGATCCCTCCGTCATCGGACGTCAATTCACGGCGTACGTCAGCGATCGCCCGGAGGAAGCGGAGGCTTTCACGATCATCGGTGTCCTGCCGGAGCACTTCTGGCACGTCAACCCATACACGGACATTTTCGCTCCGCTTCGAGCGCAAACGTATCCCTACATGATCCGACTCCGTGAAGGTGTTATGCCGCAGCAGGCGGCGGGACGGATCACGGCGCTGGTGCGCGCCGGCGCCAAGGGTGTGCCGCGGGAGTGGGCTGCCGAGGTGACCTCGACGCACGACCTGTACACTGCCCGTGTGCGCCCGATTCTCCGAAGTGTCGCCGTGGCGGCGGCGCTCGTGCTGCTGGTCGGCTGCGCAAACGTCGGCGGCCTGCTGCTCCTCCGCGCGATCCGACGCCAGAAGGAAATCGCCGTCCGGACCGCACTTGGATGGATCCCACCGTCGTGATTGGCGCTGCGGTCGCGGGCCTCATCACGGCGCTCTTCTGTGGGCTTGCTCCGCTCGCCACCACGCTTCGTCCGAGTCTGGTTGGCGCACTTCAGAGTGGCACCCGGACTACCGAGGGCCGCCGCAGTCAACGCGTTCGTGCAGGCCTGATCGGACTCGAAATCGCCGCGTCGCTCGCGCTGCTGGCCGGATCCACGCTGATGCTGCGGACGGTGGTCTCGCTGCTGGACGCCGATCTGGGTTTCGAGTCCGAACGTACGCTGATAGCCGCGATCACTCTGCGCCAGAACCGGTATCCGAAAGCGGCCGACCGTCTGGCACTCTTCGAGCGAACCGTCACACGACTCGGCGAGGTCAGTGGAGTGGAATCGGTCGCACTGACGTCGACATGGCCATTGCAGCAGCCACGCGTGCACCCGATCGAAGGTGCGCCGTCAACCCGACAAACCCAGACGCGTGTCGGGATTCACGCCGTCACCGGCGGATACTTCGCGACGCTCGGTATCCCGGTGATCGCGGGCCGGGCGTTCGTCGCCTCTGATCGGCTGGGCGCCGAACCTGTCGCGATCGTGAGCGAGGCGCTCGCACAAGCGCTGTGGCTGGGCCGGAGCGCAATCGGGGGCCGTGTGCTCGTGCCTCAGAACGCCGAGCAGGGCGGGCCGATTCAGTCGTCTCGGGTGATCGTCGGCGTGGTTCGTGATGTCGCTCAGGATCCCGCTGACGAAGACCCTCTCGATGTCTATGTGCCGTTGCTGCAGGTGCCGCAACGCTTTGCGGTCGCGATCGTCCGCACGTCAGGGTCCCCCGGCGGCTGGCTGGCGCCGCTGCGGTCAGCGTTCCGGGATATCGATTCCGAGATATCGCTCACCAGAGCGCGGCCGCTCCAGGAACTGGTGGACGAGATCCGGTCACGGCCGCAGTTCCTCGCGTGGCTGCTTGGCGCGTTCGCCACAATTGCGGCGTTCGTCGCGATTGTGGGCGTCTACGGCATGATTGCCTACGGAGTGCGCCAGCGCGAGCGGGAGATCGCGATCCGGATCGCGATCGGCGCGAACCCGCGGCAGATCACACGGTTATTCCTGCGTGAGGGGTGCATCGTGGTGGCCGCCGGTCTGGCACTCGGGATCCTCGCCGCGTTGGCCACCGGTCGTCTGCTGGAGAGTCAGTTGGCCGGTGTTGGGCCCCGGGATCCGCTTGCACTTGCCACGGCGGTTGCGGCGTTCGGTGCGGCAGCGCTGTTTGCAGTCTGGTGGCCTGCAC
>JAIVJE010000555.1 GCA_020200195.1 Acidobacteriota bacterium
TATCTACACGGCGCCGGCCAACATCTCCCTCAGTGCGACAGCGGACGACGTGGACGGATCGTGGCGCGCGTCGATTTTTACGCAGGCACGCAGCTCGTGGGGTCCGCCACCGCGAGCCCCTTCGCTGTCACGTGGAGCAATGTCCCCGCAGGAACGTACAGCCTGACGGCAGTCGCGACCGACAATGAGGATGAGACCGCGACGTCCGTGCCGATCAGCGTGACGGTTGCTGCGGCGCCGACCCAACCGCTCCCGACGACACTGGTCTTCGTACCCCCGGTGGACTACGCGACCAACGTGAATTCCTGCACGGTTGAGCTGCGGCGCTCCGGCGACGCGGTGACCGCCTCACCGGTCGCCACCAGGAATCTCGGCAAACCTGCGGTCGTCGGCGGTGAGATTTCCGTCGATATCTCCACGCTCGTTGATCCGCTGCCCGCAGGGTCGTATTACGCCGTCGTGGTCAGCACAGGTCCGGGAGGCTCGACGCCAAGCAGTCCGTCGCCCGTATTCGCGAAATAGGGTCAGAAGCCGGTTAGTTGTTGAAGCGGTCGCACCGCTGGGCCGACAACTCCTTGACGGATCCGGTCGCGTCGAGGGCGATAATGCGCGGCTCCCCCGAATCGTTGTGCGACCAGAGGTGCCTTCCCGGCGCCGACTGGCCGTAACGCCACTGGCCTACACGCTTCGAGAAGCACTCCGGAGCTGGCAGCGGTACGGCCTCTGGGCCATACTGTTCCTGGATACCCCTCATCCCGCCTCGCCAGCCGCACCCTAGGCCGCAAGGGAGACCCGCTGATGTTCAAGCAGCTTCTGCACGATTGGCCTCTGGCGCAACAGATCCTCCACGGCCGCGATGGTACCGGGCTCGAGGCCAGAAGCGCCCGGACGCGTGCGCTGTCCCCCAAGAATCATGGCACTCAGGTCGCGCGGTCGGTCTGTCCGTATTGCGCCGTCGGCTGCGGTGAGCTCGTGTATCACCGCGACGGCGCGCTCGTGTCAATCGAGGGAAACCCGGAATCGCCTGTCTCCCGCGGCCGGCTCTGCCCGAAGGGCTCGAACAGTTTCGAGTTGCTCACGCACGCCGGCCGGCAAACGCGCATCAAATATCGGAAGCCGTACTCGGACCGATGGGAAACGCTCGATCTCGAAGACGCGATGGACATGATTGCCGACCGTGTGTGGGACACCCGTGAGCGCACGTTCGTCGACGAACGAGATGGCCAGCCGCTCATGCAGACGACCTCGATGGCGCATCTCGGCGGCGCCACGCTCGACAACGAAGAGAATTATCTGATCAAGAAGCTCTTTGCCGCCGGCCTCGGCATGGTCTGCATCAGCAACCAGGCGCGGATATGACATAGCTCCACCGTGCCCGGTCTGGGCACGACATTCGGCCGGGGAGGCGCGACGACGGCGCCCAGCGATCTGGTGAACTCGGACGCCATCCTGATCATGGGGTCCAACATGGCGGAGAACCACCCAGTGGGCTTCCAATGGGTCATCGAAGCACGCGAGCGCGGCGCGCACGTGATTCACGTCGACCCGCGTTTCAGCCGGACGTCGGCGATGGCCACTATCTGGGCACCACTCCGAGCCGGATCGGATCTGCTGTTTCTCGGCGGTCTCGTCCACTACGTGCTCGATCGCGGGAAAGACTTTCGCGAGTACGTCGTGCATTACACCAACGCGTCGGCGATTCTGCCCGAGGACGTCCAGGACTCGGAGGAGCTCGGCGGCCTCTTCTCCGGCTGGGATCCGAAGAACGGCAAATACGATCCAGGCACTTGGTTCTTCGAGCGAAGCCGGGCAGCGGAGACGGCGTCGTCGGATGACGCGCAGGTCTCGGGCGGTCACACGAAGGACAGCGGCAAACCGGCCACCGATGTCGTCGACTACAACCGGGATCCGACGCTCGAACATTCCCGCTGCGTGTACCAGGTCCTGAAGAGACACTTTGCGCGGTACACCCCTGAGATGGTCGAGCAGTACTGCGGTGTGTCGAAGGAACGGTTCCTCGAGATTGCCGAGGCCTACTGTTCCGCATCCGGACCGGAGAAGACCGGCGCCATCTGCTATGCGGTCGGATGGACCCAGCATTCGACAGG
>JAIVJE010000027.1 GCA_020200195.1 Acidobacteriota bacterium
GCCGGTACGTGCTCAGCGGCACATGACGCGGACGCCGCGGAGTAGACGGACCCTCGGTCATGCTTCTCTCATCAGAGCAGTTCGAAGATGCCCCAGAGAGGGATTCGGACCCAGTCCGGGCGGTTGTTGAGCTCATAGGTCAGTTCGTACAGCGCCTTGTCCAGCATGAACAGCTGTAGCAGTGCATCACGCTGATGTGGGTCGGCTGGTATGAACTGCGCTCCCGCCGCCGTGTCGAAGTAGCCGTGGAGGAACGCCGCCATGGCTCCGGATTGCCACGTGCGTGCCCATCCTTCCAGCCGCGCGAACTCAGCCGGTCGCGACGCCGTGTGCGCGAACAGCCCGGCGTAGGCCGCATAGCTGAACGACCTGAGCATCCCCGCGACGTCTTTCAATGGAGACTGTTTCCTGCGGCGTTGCGCGATCGGACGAGCCGGTTCCCCCTCGAAGTCGAGGATGTAGAAGTCCCCTTCGTTCCAGAGTACCTGGCCGAGGTGGTAGTCTCCGTGGATCCGGATACGCGTCGCCGTCGGCCGAAGGTTACTGGCAGCACCGATACGTTCGATGAGCGTCTCCCTCGCATTCAGCAAGGTATTCGCGCGTTCGGCCACGTCAGCGGGCAATTGGGGCATCGCGACCTTCATCACGTCTAGCGCGTGATGCGCCTGAGCCGTCGCGTCGGCGATCACGACGGCGACGTCGTCGATGGCCAGCGGTTCGGGAGAAAACGCGGCGTCGCTCGCGTCGCTGGACAGTGCGAGGTGCATCTCGGCTGTCCGGCGGCCGAGCGTTGCAGCGGTGTCGACGTACGGGCTCAGGACATCCCGCGCGGACCGAGGGATTGGACTGTCCACGAGTTCCGAAATGGACCTGGGCAGCGGTTCTGACGGGACGCGCCGGCCGTGGACCTGATCGTAAAACCGGCCGAGTTCATCGGTCGCGTGCGACCAGCCGTCCGCCTGGCTTTGCACGAGCTGCTGCAGCATGCCGATGATGGTTGGCTCTTCCGCAGGCCGTCGGTATTCGAGCGCGCCGGCGACGGCGGGCACGCGCGTGAACCCGATCTTCTCGGTGATGTGCCGGCCGATCTCGAAGTCAGGGTTGATGCCGGGTTGAAGCCGTCTGAACAGCTTCAGAATCAACCAATCGCCGAACACGATGGAGGTGTTGCTCTGTTCACCGGACATCTGCGACACGCGCGTCGGTTCCGGTTCGGGTGTCCACAGCCTGGAGAATACGGAGGTCGGCTGGGCCCGTACTTGTCCCCGCCGCGTTGCAATCGACTCTTCGCGCTCGAACGCTTCGAGCAGCGTGCGAGCGAACCGATCGTCCAGCCAGGCGTCGAATAGCAGGCCCTTGCGGGCGCCGGTTACAGTCGCCAGGATGGCGTGCGGCGCCCGCTCCTCGATTCCCTTCGCGTCGGCGTACGCCGACACCGCAAGCGGTAGGAAATATTGGTCGCGATCGCCCTGCTCGTATTCGACCTCGACGATCGTCAGGAACAACGGCTGCGGCCCGCGCCGCAGCTGACCCCAGTCCACGAAGCGGGCCGAACGCGACGCCCGCGCCTTGCCGCCGAACCAGCGCTGCCGCTGCAGGAACGGCAGCAATAAATCCCGTTCGATCAGTGTGCGGACGTTTCCTTCGAGCAGCGTGTCCCAGGCCGCGCCGGCGAGCAGGCCCGGCGCCTGTGGTACGTCGGTCGAGGTGGATGGCGCGATGCGGGCGGTCAGTGCGGGCGGCGCCTGCTGCAGCCGGAACCAGTAGAACGCGTACGGACTCAGCGTCAGGAAATATGGAAACTCTCCGATCCGCGGAAACTCGGTCAGTCCGAGCATCTCCACGGGCGTCATGCCTTTGAACCGCGACAGGTCGAGCTCTACCGGCTGAACGGTCCGCGACAGATTCGCGACGCACAGGAGCACGTCGTCGCGATGTTGACGGACATAAACGAGGACTTTGCGGTTGTGTGCCGGCAGAAACTCGATCGCCCCGCGCCCGAACACGGACAGTTGACTGCGCAGGGCAATCATCCGCTTCATCCAGTTGAGGAGCGAGAAAGGCGTGCGCTCCTGCGCCTCGACATTGATCGCCTGGAAGCCGTAGACCGGATCCATGATCGGCGGCGCATACAGGCGGGCCGGGTCCGCCCTCGAGAACCCGCCGTTCCGATCGCCGGTCCACTGCATTGGCGTACGGACGCCGTTGCGGTCGCCAAGGTAGATGTTGTCGCCCATACCGAGCTCATCGCCGTAATAGATCACCGGCGTGCCGGGCAGCGAGAAGAGCAGGCTGTTCATCAACTCGATGCGCGGCCGGCTGTTCTCCATCAGCGGCGCGAGGCGGCGGCGGATCCCCACGTTGATCCGCATCTGGGGATCCGCCGCATAGGCCTGGTACATGTAATCGCGTTCCTCGTCGGTGACCATCTCGAGCGTCAGCTCATCGTGGTTGCGCAGGAACAGGCCCCATTGGCAATTCTCCGGAATCTCAGGAGTCTGCCGCAGGATTTCCGTGATCGGATGGCGGTCCTCCTGCCGCAGGGCCATGAACATGCGGGGCATCAGCGGGAAGTGGAACGCCATGTGGCATTCGTCGCCGTCGCCGAAGTACGGCCGGACGTCGGCGGGCCATTGGTTCGCCTCCGCGAGCAGCATGCGATCCCTGTAGCGCGCATCGAGCCGGGCACGGATCTGCTTGAGCACCTCGTGAGTTTCCTCGAGGTTCTCGCAGATCGTCGCCTCCCGTTCGATCAGATACGGCACCGCGTCCAGCCGCAGCCCGTCCACGCCGCGATCCAGCCAGAAATACATCACGCGGGCGACGGCATCGATGACGGCAGGGTTGTCGAAGTTCAGGTCGGGCTGGTGGTGAAAGAACCGGTGCCAGTAATAGGCTTTCGCGGTGTCATCCCAGCTCCAGTTGGAGGTTTCGGTGTCGGTAAAAATGATCCGTACGCCCTGGTACTTCTGGTTCGTGTCGCTCCACACGTAGAAGTCCCGCTCCGGCGAGCCGGCAGGCGCGCGCCGCGCTGCCTGAAACCAGGGATGTTGATCCGATGTGTGATTGATCACCAGCTCGGTGATCACCCGGATGTTGCGCCGGTGCGCTTCCTCGATGAACCTGTCGAAATCCTGCAGCGATCCGTAGCTTGGATGAATGTTCTCGTAGTCCGCGATGTCGTACCCGTCATCACGCAGCGGCGAGGGGTAGAACGGCAACAGCCACAGGCAATTCACGCCGAGGCTCTCGAGATAGCTCAGCTTCTGAGTGAGCCCGGCAAAGTCGCCGACGCCGTCGTTGGTGCTGTCGAAAAAAGCCCGGACGTGCGACTGATAGACGACGGCGTCTTTGTACCAGAGAGAGTCGGTCATTGGAATCTGGTGATCACCCGATCACCTGATCACCCGATGGTGCTGGTGCTGGTGCGCCCGTCACCTTCAGAATGTGTGCGGTGTTTGATTCGGGGTCGAGTCGCACGTAATTCCATTCGCCGCGCCAGAAGTACCGTTCGCCGGACAGCAGGTCCTCCACCTGAATCGTGACCTCCGGCGTCAGGCCCCACTGCGTCAACGGAAGGCGCACGAAACCGTGCTGCATGTGCTCCGGATCCAGGTTCACCACCATCAGCAGCCGATCGGTCCCGTCCTCCGATTCCTTGCTGTAGCAGAGCAACTGGGGATTGTCGGTCTGCTGGAAGGCAAGTCCCCAATCGCGCTGCAGCGCGGGATGGGCGCGCCGGATCGCGTTAATCCGGCCGATCCACTCCGCCAGGCTCGACGGTTGATCGAACTTGCGCGGCTTGAACTGGTATTTCTCGGAGTCGAGATACTCCTCGCTGCCGGGTTTGACCGGCTCGTTCTCGCACAGCTCGAAGCCGCTGTAGATGCCGTAACTCGCCCCCAGTGTGGCCGCGAGGACGAACCTGATCTTGAACGCCGGCCGGCCGCCGCGCTGCAGGTAGACGTGAAGGATGTCCGGCGTATTCGCGAAGAGGTTCGCCCGCATGTACTCGCGAACCTCGGTTTGTGTCAGCTCGGTGAAGTGCTCGGTCAACTCCTCTTTGGTGTTACGCCAGGTGAAGTATGTGTACGACTGCGAGAAGCCCGCCTTCGCCAGGTATCGCATCACCTTGGGCCGCGTGAACGCCTCCGATAGAAAGATCGTGTCCGAGTGGTTCCGCTTGATCTCGCCCAGCGTCCAGTGCCAGAACCGATACGGTTTCGTGTGTGGGTTATCGACGCGGAAGATCTTGACGCCGTGGCCGATCCAGAACTCGATGACGCGTTTGAGCTCCTGCCAGAGCTCCTGCCATCCGGCCGATTCGAAATCCATCGGATAGATGTCCTGGTATTTCTTCGGCGGATTCTCGGCGTACTTGATTGTTCCATCTCGACGATGGCGGAACCACTCCGGGTGCTCGCGGACGTACGGATGGTCCGGCGACGCCTGGAAAGCGATGTCGAGCGCGATCTCCAGTCTCTGACGGCGCGCCGCGGCGACGAACCGGTCGAAGTCTTTCAGGGTTCCAAGACCCGGTTCGACGGCGGTGTGGCCCCCCTCTTCGGCCCCGATCGCCCAGGGACTGCCGGGGTCGCCCGGCGCCGGGTTGAGCGAGTTGTTGCGTCCCTTACGAAAGCTGCGCCCGATCGGGTGAATCGGCGGCAGGTAGAGCACGTCAAAGCCCATCGACGCCACATACGGAAGGAGCGCGGCAGCCTCACCGAACGTCGCGCTGCGCGTGGGATCCGGTCCGGCCGAGCGCGGGAACATCTCGTACCACGCGCCGAACCGCGCCCGCTCGCGGTCGACGATGACGTCGAGCACGTGGTCGTAGCGGGTCCCGCGGCTGCGATCCGCGCGTGCCGCCATCACGCGCTGGAGCCGCGCATCGAGGGCGACCGTCACGCGCTCAGCAACGGAGATTGCGGAATCGCCGAGGATGTCGGCCTTGCGTAAGACGTCGCCATCGTCCTCACCCTCTGGAACCTCCCGAACCTCCCGAACCTCTCGAACCAGTTCGATCCCTTCCAGCAAGTCCGCCGAGACGTCCTGTTCGGCGCCAAATTTCACCGACAGCGCGTGCCGCCAGGTGGCAAAGCGATCGATCCAGGCTTCGATGGTGTATTCATACCGCCCGAGCGCGTCGACTCGGAACGCCGCGGTCCATTCGTCATTCGTGACGAGCGTCATCGGCGTTTCCTGCCACGCCTCCTCTCCGCAGCGTCGGTACAGCAGCGCAGCGGCCAGCGCGTCATGGCCGTCGGCGTGAATGTCGGCGACGACGGAGACTGTTTCCCCGACGACCCTTTTGATCGGGAAGCGCCCGCAGTCGATCTCGGGCCGGACATGCTCGACGACGACCCGGCGCATCAACTCAGGATCCAGAGGGGAGACGGCAGGGGTCTTGGGTTGTGCAATTCTCTTGGCCATTCGGCTATTCAGCTGACCCGCCTGGGCCCCAATCGCCCATGCGCCGCAGATCTTCCTTGCGGCAATTCAACTTCAGGACGGCCATCGATCGGCTCTGCAGTGGATACTGTTCGCCTGCGCCCAGTCTCCGGGGCAGCGCGCACGGCTCCGCCGTGTCCAGCAACGTTTCCCAGCGCTCCGTCGGTGTCGTCGCCGGCAGCGCGAACGGCATGGTCTCCGACCCGGCGTTGAGCAGCAGGATCAGCGAATCGCTGACGATGCGTCGTCCGCGCTCGTCGACTTCGTCGATCGCGTCGCCGTTGAGCCGGACACCCAGGCAGCGCACGTCGGGGGAGTTCCACGTGGCGTCATTCATCTCCCGGCCTGACGAATCGAGCCACGCGATATCGAGCACGTCCGCGCCGCGAATGCGCCGGCCGTGAAAAAACTTCCGGCGCCGCAACACCGGGTGATCCTTCCAGATCTGGATGACGCGGCGGGTGAACTCGACAAAGTCTTTCTGAATCGCGAAGTCCCAATGCGTCCAGCTGACCTCGTTGTCCTGGCAATACGCGTTGTTGTTTCCCCCCTGCGTGCGGCCCAATTCGTCGCCACCGTTGATCATGGGCACGCCCACGGACAACATCAGCGTCGCGATGAGGTTGCGGCGCTGGCGGTCACGCAGATCACGTACGCGCGTGTCCTCGGTGCAGCCTTCGACGCCGCAGTTCCAGCTCAGATTGTGATTTTCACCGTCGAGGTTCTGCTCGCCGTTGGCCTCGTTGTGCTTCTCGTTGTAGCTCACGAGGTCAACGAGGGTGAAGCCGTCGTGCGCGGTGATGAAGTTGATGCTCGCGTAGGGCCGGCGGCCGCTCTGTTCGTACAAATCGCTGCTGCCCGACAGCCGCGTCGCCAGCTCCGAGACGACGCCGCCATCACCTCGCCAGAATCGCCGGACGGTGTCGCGGTACTTTCCGTTCCACTCCGTCCACTTCGTCGGAAAGTTGCCGACCTGATAGCCTCCTTCACCGAGGTCCCACGGTTCGGCGATCAGTTTGACCTGCGACAACACCGGATCCTGATGAATGATATCGAAGAACGCACCGAGCTTGTCGACCGCGTGCAACTCACGCGCAAGAGCGCTCGCCAGGTCGAATCGAAACCCGTCGACGTGCATCTCCAGGACCCAGTACCGGAGGCTGTCCATAATGAGCTGGAGCACGCGGGGGCTCCGCATGTTCAGCGTGTTGCCGGAGCCCGTGAAGTCCTGATAGAAGCGCGGATCGTGAGGCTGCAGCCGATAGTACGACGTGTTGTCGATCCCGCGCAGTGACAGCGTCGGCCCGACGTGGCTGCCCTCGGCGGTGTGGTTGTACACGACGTCGAGGATGACCTCGAGGCCCGCAGCGTGCAGCGCACGCACCATCATCTTGAATTCCCGTACCGACTCCAGTGGCGACGCCGACGAGGCGTACCGCCGATCGGGCGCGAAGTACGAGAGCGTGTTGTACCCCCAGTAGTTGTTCAGCCCCTTCTTCACAAGATGCCAGTCGTGCGCGTGATGATGCACCGGCATCAACTCCACCGCGGTGACGCCGAGCGACGTCAGATGGCGGATGGCAGGTTCGGAGGCGAGCCCGAGGTATGTGCCGCGCAGCGCGTCAGGAATCAGCGGGTGCAGTTGCGTATACCCCTTGACGTGAAGCTCGTAGATGAGCGTCGCGTGCCAGGGGGTGCGGAGCGGCCGGTCGTTTCCCCATGTAAATGCGGCGTCGACGACGGCGGCCAGCGGAGCGGATGGCGCGCTGTCCCGAGTGTCGAAGGTCGTGTCGTCTTCGCCGGCGCGAAACCCGAACAGCGCGTCGTGCCATCGCGGGGAGCGTCCGACGACCTTCGCATACGGATCCATCACTAGCTTGTTGGCGTTGAACCGGTGCCCCTTCTCCGGCGCGTAGGGTCCGTGAACACGGTATCCGTAGAGCTGCCCCGGATGCACATCCGGGAGATAGCCGTGCCAGACCATGTCGGTCTGTTCGACCAGCGGAATCGTCAGCGACTCGACCTCAGCGTCCGCCGAGTCGAAGAGGCACAGCTCAACACGGGTGGCGTGCTCGGAAAAGATCGCGAAATTGACGCCGACGCCGTCCCACGTCGCGCCCAGCGGCGAGGGAGAACCCGGCCATACACGCAGATGATTGGTCGCCACAGCAGACGCTTGGTACCACGTTGGCGGCCGAGGTTGCAAACGACGCTCAGCGGCAAAGTGGCGCGAGGCTTGCTTTTTCAGGACGATTCGAGAGGAGAAGGAGGAGCAATGGACAACGACAAGGTCATTTCTACGCTCAACAACCTGATCGAGACGTGTAAAGACGGCGAGCAGGGTTTCCGCACCGCTGCTGAAGGCTTGCGCGACCTGCAGACGAAGACCATATTCCAGGAATATGCGCGTCAGCGGGCGCAGATGGCTGTCGAGCTGCAGGCCGAGGTGCGCCGGCTGGGCGGCAATCCGGAGAAGGCAGGAACCGTCTCCGGATCGATGCATCGTGGATGGATCAACATCAAGTCAGCCGTTACCGGCAAAGACGACTCGAGCATCATCGCCGAAGCTGAGCGCGGCGAGGACGTCGCCAAGAGCGCGTACGAATCGGCCCTGAAGGAACCGCTGCCGCTCCAGACCCAGACCGTTGTCCAGCGACAGGCGGGTCAGGTCCGGGAAGCACACGACCGCGTGCGCGCGATCGAAAGGACGACCGCACGATAGACTGGGTTCGTTAGGTTTCGATAGGTTCGTCGGCTTCGGCAGGTGCGGTGGGTTCGTTGGGTTCGCGAGGCCACGAGTTTGAACCTGACAGAACCTGCC
>JAIVJE010000268.1 GCA_020200195.1 Acidobacteriota bacterium
GTTTTGAACATACAAGACACAGAGGACACCGAGAGAAAGGCAGGTAAGGAAATGTGGCCATGAGTTTTGCAATTCATGTTCTGCTTCATTCCTCTGTGTTCTCTGGTGCGTCAGGTAAGTTTGCTTGGTCTTTTCAGTTGAAAGGAACTGGACATGTGAATTGCTCGTTCAGCATGTAGCCGACCGAGCGTGCGGGGGCGTGAGCCGTCGTGCGAAGCCTGGGAAGGCAAAGGTGTCAGCCGTAACGTAAGTGAACCTGTTTCGGCCTCGTTACACAATTGGGAACGGCCAGCCCTCCGGAGAGGGTGAAGCCTGTCATCGGTCGCCGAGCAACGAGCGTGCAACGGCCGAGTTCTCCGGGGTGATAGAGGACGGCGGGCATCGACAGACCAATCAGGAACCTGAGAGACCCGATCAAGTGACGGTGCTGCGTGGGGCAGTCCGCCAACAGGCCGCGGGAATAAATAACCGCGGGCTGGCTCGGTCGGGAGTCGGAGGGGTTCATAGTAGCGACGAAACCGGGTAACTCCGGTGGAGCGAAGGAACCCTGCCGAGAACTTGTTTCCACAAGAGGAGGAGCGACCCGCTTGGAAGAAATTCCCGCTACGGACAAGCGTGCTACGCCAATGACCGACGATCAACCTCCGGCCCAGCCGGAGGAGCGTTCGGGCGTGACGTTGCCGCTGGCAGTCTCTCAACTGAGGTGGAAACTGGGCCATAAGGCCAAACGGGAGCCGAAGTTCCGGTTTTACGCGTTGTACGACCGGATTCATCGGTTCGACGTGCTGACGGCGGCGTGGTGGCTGGTTCTCAAGAACAACGGCGCACCAGGCGTGGATGGCATGTCCTGTAAGGACATCATCGACGGTCCCGGCGCGACGCAATTCCTGAAAGACCTTCAGGAAGAATTGCGGACCAAGCGCTACCAGCCGCAGCCGGTGAAGCGCGTGTACATCCCCAAGCCGGATGGGCGGCAGCGACCGCTGGGCATTCCTACGGTCAAGGACCGGATCGTTCAGACGGCAGCGCTCCTGATCCTGGAGCCGATCTTCGAGGCGGACTTCCTGGACACGTCGTTCGGGTTCCGACCTGGTAAGAGCGCGCATCAGGCAGTGGACGCGATTCGCGGCCACCTGCAAGCCGGTCTGAGGGCAGTGTACGACGCGGACTTGAAAGGCTACTTCGACACGATTCCTCACGATCAACTGTTGGCCGCAGTTCGGATGCGCGTGGTGGACCGCAGCGTCCTCGCGCTCTTGCGGATGTGGCTGACAGCGCCGGTCGTGGAACGGGATGACGACGGCCGGACAACGGCCCATCGCGCCACGCAGGGGACGCCGCAGGGAGGAGTGATCTCTCCGCTGCTGGCGAACATCTACCTGCACTGGTTCGAGGTGCTGTTTCAGCGGTCGGATGGTCCCGCCACTTGGGCCAAGGCGAAGCTGGTGCGGTACGCGGATGACTTCGTCATCCTGGCCCGCTACCAGTCGCCGCGGCTTGTCGAGTGGGTGGAATCGCTGCTCGAAGGTCGCTTTCGATTGACCATCAACCGGGAGAAAACTCGTGTGGTGCGGCTCAACGAGCCGTCGGCCAGCCTCGACTTCTTGGGCTTCACGTTTCGCTACGACCGCGACCTGTATGGCAGCGGCCGTCGCTACTTGAATGTGTTTCCCTCGAACAAGGCGTTGGCTCGCGTACGCGATAAGGTGCGCATTCTGACCAGCCCCAGCCGCTGCTTCCAACCGATCCCTGAAATGATCGGTGACGTTCAGCGTCTGCTTCGCGGGTGGAAGACGTACTTCGCGCATGGCTATCCGCGGGCGGCCTTTCGGAAGGTCAACAAGTTCGTGCAAGATCGCTTGCTCCGTCAGTTGCATCGTCGCAGTCAACGGCCCTTTCGCGTGCCGAAAGGGGTTTCGTCCTACGCCCACCTCCAAGCCCTCGGCTGGGAGTCCCTGTAGTGCCCCTTGATCCCCGTGCATGTCTGTGTACCAACGTTTTCGGGTAAGCCGGATGCGGGAAACCCGCCCGTCCGGTTTGACGAGGGGAGAGGAGCAGTTTCGCACTGCTCCTCTCCTACTCAACTGCCACTGTG
>JAIVJE010000290.1 GCA_020200195.1 Acidobacteriota bacterium
ATCGAGGTGACAGCACACGTCGACCGATCCGAGGACGGGCTGCGGATCGAAGCGCTCATGCGCGACGTATCGGAGCGCAAGCGGCTTGAAGATCAGGCCCGCGACCTGTACCACCAGCTGCTGCAGGCCGAAAAACTCGCCGCGCTGGGTCAGACGATCTCCGGCGTCGCGCACGAGCTGAACAATCCACTCGCAACGATCCTGACCTGGGCCGAGAGACTCTCGCAGCGCTCCGTCGATGACCAGACGCGCAAGGGGCTCGAGACGATCCTGAGCGAATCGGAGCGCGCCGCCAAAATCGTGCGCAACCTCCTGACGTTCGCGCGCAAGCGCCATACCACGCGCGCCATGGTCGACCTCAACCAGGTGGTGCGCGAGACGATCGCGCTCCGCGCGTACGAACAACGTCTGAGCAACGTGAACATCCTCGAGGCGCTGCCGTCGGGTCTCCCTCACGTATTCGCCGATCCGCATCAAATGCAGCAGGTGCTGCTCAATCTCATGATCAACGCCGAGCAGGCAATGCTCGCGGCGCACGGGCGGGGCACGCTGATCATGCGGACCTGGCACGATGTCGAACGGGATGCAGTCGTGCTCGAAGTCAACGACGACGGGCCCGGCGTGCCGGAGGACGTTCAGCCGCGGATCTTCGATCCGTTTTTCACAACCAAGGAGGTCGGGCAGGGCACCGGACTCGGATTGACCGTCGCGTACGCGATCGTGCAGGAACATGGCGGGCGCATCAGCGTGAAGTCGGAACCCCCGCGCGGGGCGTCTTTCTGCATCGAGTTGCCGGCCGGAGACGGTCCGCTCAAACCGGCTATGCCGCGGTTGCCCGAGCGTTCAGCTGACGTCGGGGCCGGGGCAAGGGTGTTGGTGGTCGAAGACGAAGCGGCCCTTGGTGAAGTCGTCGCGGAGGCGCTCACCGACGCCGGCTTTGTGGTCGAACGCGCCGGCGACGGAATCGAAGCGCTCGAACGGCTGGAAAAAAAGCCGTTCGATCTGATCATCTGCGACTTGAAGATGCCACGCCTGGACGGCACGGCGCTTTACCGTGAGCTGGAAGCGACCAGCCCGGCGATGACCCGCCGGGTGCTGTTCGTGACCGGCGACGTCGCCGGCACCGACGCGGAGACGTTCCTCGAGCAGACCGGCTGCCGCTGGCTGGCGAAACCATTCCGCCTCCGAGATCTCCTGCGCGTCGCGCGCGACATGGTTCCGTAGGTCAGCGCGCCGCCGCGATCGCCCGCGGGCCCTGCACCGACCGGCGGCGTCTTCCCGCCATCGTCCGGGACTTTGCCGGTGTTTTGTACGGCAGCACCACGGCGGGCGGATCCATCTCCGCTTTGGCCATGCGCATCCGCAGCATGGTCTGTTGAAATGCGAGGATGGCTGGCCGCATCGTGGCGACAGCTGCGGATCCGTCAGCGCCCAGCGTCTTGCGAAGCCGCTGAATGGCGCGCGCGTGCAATTGCGACACCCGCGATTCGTTCACCCCGATTTCGGCGCCGATCTGCTTCATCGTCGCCTCGCCGTAATAATAGAGCCCGACCACCTTGCGCTCTCGGGCTGGCAGCGATGCGATCGCGGCACGGATGCGGTCGCGCACCTCCATCTGCTCGTAGGCCTTGTCGGGCGCCTGCGGTTCCGAGGGGACGAGCGCCGCTGGCAACGAGCTGCCGTCGACATTCTCCGACGCCGAAAGCGGCGACGTGGACTCAATCGTGTTGATGCGGACGATCGTTCGTCCAAGCCTGGCCTCGTCTGATCCGACCCGTGCCGCGAGATCCGCGAGCGACGGCTCAGCGCCGAGCTCCCGCCGCAGCTGCTCGCGAGCCGCCTCGAGCTCACGGCGCTGACGACGGACGCCGCGCGGCCAGGCGTCACGTCTGAGCGCATCGATCATGGCGCCGCGAACCCGTCGCTCGGCGAACGTTTCGAACTTGATCCCCCGGCCCTCGTCGAACCGGCGCGCGGCGTCAATGAGACCAATCATGCCGTCCTGCACGAGGTCAGTGAGCTCAATCGAGTGCGGCATCGAGGCCGCCACGCGACGGGCGAGCGATTCCACGAACGGCAAACCGGCGGCGATACGATTGCGGTCGCTGGCGGCAAGTGGCACACGCTGCATGACTCGTGGTCTCCTGGGTTCCCGCGGCACGGTGGGCGCCGTCGGACGCGCGGCCTGGCGCAACGGGAATACCACCAGGAAAGCGAATGGAACTCGAAGCTGATCCGCGCCAAGTGAGTGGCCCTAAATGACTCTTACAGAAGCGGTTATTAATGTGCTGCGATGGGAAGCCGTGCGCGGATCACCGGGGAAGCTGTGCCGGTGAGTGTCAATGATTTGACTGGATCGAGGCTTGCTGGCGGTTTGTTGACACTACTTCCGGGGCGGCCGGGCTCGCAGCTCGCGGGCGGTGGTCATCGCGTCGAGCACGCTGGCGACCACCTGGGCGGCCCGCGCGCGCGTCATTTCGTCGCCCGCTTTGGCTTCGAGCAACTCGGCATTCGCGAGGATGATGCCGAGCTGGTTGTTGAGGCGGTGGAAGAGCAGCCCCAAATCGGCCGGCTCGGTGTCCTCAGGGAGCGGCTTGTCAGGGGATCGGCGATCGGCTGCCGGCATCATCACGCTTCTTTACTGGTCAGATGCGGGGCGCGTGCCGGATCGCGCCAGAGCGTATCGACGAAGATGCGCACCGAGCCGCCGGCCGTGCGGATGTACTCCACCTTGCCGCTGGCAATCCAGTTGTAGATGGTGCGGCGGCTGACTCCGACGAGCTCGCACGCCTTCATGATGGAAATCGTCTTGCGATCAACCATGACGTGATATCCCACACCGTGTTCGCTGAGAGTTATCGGGCTGGCGGTGGCCGCGCTGTAGGGCCGCCGCGCCTGGGGGGCAGGTGTTGAACGCCAGCTTTTTTCACGATCTGACACGCAGGGAGGCGCGGCGAATCCCCGCGCCAATCGCGGGGTCAGCTCGTGAAAAAACCGCGCCTTCAAGCTTGACCCCCTCCTCGTGGCATTGACCGTGGCGCGGGTGGGTGTCAAAATACCGCCCACTCGACTAAATGGCTGAAGGCGATAAACATCTCCTCATCGTGGACGACGAGAATGCGTTGCGCGAAGCGATCGCGGAGCGGCTCGCCGACCACGGGTTCGTCGTCGAACAGGCCGACAGTGGGGAACAGGCGCTCCAACGCCTCTCGGAATTCGCCTTCGACGTCATCATTACCGACCTGCGGCTCCCAGGCATCGACGGCCGCCAGGTCATGGACGCCGCGCTCCAGCGTTATCCCGAGATCGTCGCCATCGTGATTACCGGCTTTGGCACGGTGAAGGACGCGGTCGAAGCGATCAAGCAGGGCGCATCGGATTTCATCACCAAGCCGTTCCAGTTCGACGCGCTGCTCCATGTGCTGACGTCCGCGTTCGAGCAGCGCCGGCTGAAATCCGAGAACGCCTACCTGCGCTCGCAGCTCGAGGATCGCTACAGAATCGACGGGCTGGTGGGCCGCAGCACGGTCATGCGCGACCTCTTCCACTTGCTCGAAACCGTGGCGACCACGTCGAGCACCGTGCTGATCACTGGTGAAACAGGGACAGGCAAGGAGCTCGCGGCGCGCGCCATCCATCACAACAGCCCTCGACGCGCGAACCGGTTCGTCGCGATCAATTGCAGCGCGATTCCTGAAACGCTGCTCGAAGCGGAGCTGTTCGGCCACGCCCGCGGCGCCTTCACGGGGGCGGTCGGCAACCGGCAGGGCCGCTTGGAGCAGGCGCACAAAGGCACGCTGTTTCTGGACGAGGTCGGGACCATGAGCCCGGCGCTACAGGCCAAGATGCTGCGCGTGCTGCAGGAGCGCGAGTTCGAGCGGGTCGGAGACTCGCACACGATAAAGATCGAGGTGCGCGTGATCGCGGCCACGCATTCCGATCTCGCAAAGATGGTCGCGGAGGGGACCTTCCGCGAAGATTTGTATTACCGCCTCAACGTCATTCCGATCCGGGTGCCGCCGCTCCGCGAGCGCCGCGACGACATCCCGCTGCTGGTGCGGCACTTCCTGCAGAAGCTGTCCGAAGAGGCGGGCCGCGGCGCCATGACGGTGTCGCAGGACGCGATGCGGCGCCTGATGGCGTACCCATGGCCCGGCAACGTGCGTCAGCTCGAGAACGCGATCGAGCGCGCGCTTGCATTCAGCCACGGCCGTACCCAGATCGACGTGCCGGATCTCACGCCCGAAATCCAGAGCCAGTCGGCCACCATCGATTCCTCCGAGCTGTGGTTCCCGCTCGATGGAATGGACTTCGAGGCGTATATCGGCGGCGTCGAACTGACGCTCATCCGCCGCTCGTTGGAACGCACGCAAGGCAACAAGCGGCAGGCGGCGAAGCTGCTCAACCTCAAACGGACGACGCTCATCGAAAAGTTGAAGAGACTGGAGCCGCGCGCCGCGGACTAATGCCACCCCGGCACAGTTACTGGACGATCATCCTGGAAGGGAAGCCGACCGCCTTCCGCGCGCACACGCAGGAGGAACTGCTCCCGACGTTGAAGCAGCTGCAGGGACGGCACCCGGATTCGGTGATGAAGTGGTTCGCACGCGGGCGCCTGTGGCAGTCTCCAGAGGAAGAACGCAACGCCAACCGCAGACCACCGCGCGGGGATCAGAGGGACCCGGCATGGCGACCAGGCGGCCAGCATGTTGACCCCCGCGATCGGTTCAAGATCACGCGCGACGAAAAACGCCGCCGGTTCGCAGCCAATCTCCGGCGCGATGAGCGCGGACCCGAATCGCAACGGCCGTCGGCCGCCCCGCCGTCGGCACCGCGAGAATCGCGGCCACCGCACGGTGGCGCACCGGGATGGCGACCCGGATGGAAAAAGCGTCCGCCACACGGCACGCAGAGCGGCGACCGACCGGCATGGCGGGAGTCGCGACCTCCGCAAGGCAAGTCAGGCGCGCCTCGTCCGCAATGGAAACCACCGCGACCGCCTGACGACCAGGCGCGCGGTGGAGAGAGCCGGCGCGACAAGCCGGAGTGGAGAAAGCCCCGGGCTCCTGGAGAACGCGGCGATCGGCCGGAGTGGAACCGCAGCGGACCGCCGCGCGACAACGGTGGCCGCAGGCGCCCCGGACCGGGCGGCGACGCCGGCCGCCAACCTGGCGGAAAACCCGGCTGGAAAACTGGACGCGGCCCCGGTGGACCACCTGGCGGCAGCGGCACCTGGGCACGACGCGATCGACCGGCACCGGGTAGGCCGCGCGGTTCGGGTTCCGGTGGCAGACCCGGCGGACCACGCCGATTTCCCAAAGGCGGCGGGAAGAAGGGCGGCGGAGGCTCGTCGCGGTGATCGCGCACGTCGTGCTGTTCCGGCCCCGCGCCGATCTGACCGATGCGGATCGCCAACGGCTTTTAGACGACCTTACCGCAGCGGTCGCGGCAATTCCGGAGATCCGCCGGTTGCGCATCGGTCGTCGCATGGTGCATGGCCTGCCGGGGTACGAGCAGGCGATGCATGAAGACTTCGAATACGCCGCGCTCATGGAGTTCGACGACGTAGACGGGCTCCGCGCCTACCTCGCCCATCCTTCCCATGCCGAGGTCGGCAGACACTTCATCGCGTCCGCCGCCGCAGCGCTCGCGTACGACTACGAGCTCGTCGACGTCGCCGATGGAGGGTGAAGTGTCACGACACGCTCAGGAATGCAGGGGCACGCCGGTCTCGACGAAAAACGCCGTGATGATGTCCCGGAGCTGCGGAATCGATTCCGCGGAGTTGATCGCGACACGCAGGTGTGATCCGTTGTCGATCCCCTTCGTGTACCACGAGTTCAGCGCGCGCAGCTTGTTGATGACCCAACGCTCGCGTCCCCTGGCGGGCGGTGCTGCCGCGCCGTCCAGCGGTTGACCCGGAGCAATGTGGCGGAAGCCATCGGCTTCATCGACGCGCTCCTTCACGAGCAAGTCGATGTAGTCGAGGAGAAACTGCCCCCGCTCCGCCGTCGAGAGTGCACGCGGAGTGCCGCCCGCAGCGAGGGCAGCCGCCTGCTCGAAGATCCACGGATTGCGCAGAGCCCCACGGCCCACCAGGACGCCGGCGACGTCGCTGCCTCGCAACCGGTCAACCATCTGTGATGGCTCGATGCAGTCGCCGCTGCCGAACACCGGCATACGCACGCTCGCCGCGACACGTGCGATCAAATCCCAGTCGGAAAACCCGGAATATGATTGCGCCGCCGTCCGGCCGTGGATCGCCACCGCGGACGCGCCCGCATCTTCCATGCGGCGCGCCAGGTCCGGCGCATTGATCTCGTCTGCGTCCCAGCCTGCGCGCATCTTGACCGTGACCGGAATGCCCACCGCGCGCGCCATCGCGCGGACGACGGTCGCCGCGCGCTCGGGCTCGCGCATCAGGCTGCACCCCGCGTTGTGCTTCGCGATTTTGGGTACGGGACAGCCCATGTTCACATCGACGATGTCGGCCCCCATGCCCTCGACGATCTGCGCCGCCGCCGCCATCTTCACCGGGTCCCCTCCGAAGATCTGAATTGAAATCGGCCGCTCCTCCTCCGTGTACTCGGCGTATTCGAGCGTACGGTCGATGCCTCGCACGAGCCCCTCCGAGCTCACCATCTCGGTGACGACGAGGCCACACCCGCCCTTGCGCTTGACGAGGCGCCGAAAGGCAGTGTCCGTCATGCCCGCCATCGGCGCGAGTGCGAACGGAGGCGCGAGATCGATTTTCCCGATTTTCATCATCAACTATGCGTTCAATACGCCTTGACGTCCGCCGCGTCGACGTCGACGCTCACCGCCTGGCCGATGAGATCCACGGCCAGCACGAGGCGTGCGTGGGTGCCCTTGCGGACGAGACGCCCGACGACCCCTTTCAATGGCCCGTGCATGACCTCGACCATCATTCCCTTGTGAATCAGCGGACAGGGGTCGTACTGCAGATCGCTGTCCACCAGCCGCCGGATGCTTTCGATCTCGCATTGGGGAATTGGTGCAATCTCGCCGTCGAACGATACGATGCTCACGACCCCCGGGCACTGCAGGATGGGGAGCCGCACCTGGGGTTCGAAGCGGGCGAAGCAGTATCCCGGAAACAACGGCCAGTCGATCCGCTTCTTACGATCCTTCCAACGGCTCCAGCGCGGGATGGTGGGGAGGAACGCTTCGAAACCCTTCAGCGCGAGCTGATCGCGAACGACCTGCTCATGCCGAGACCGCGTCCAGATGGCGTACCATTCGGCCGCAGCCGCCGGCTCAATCCGCCGATCGTTCCGCGTTCCGCCGTTTCCCTCTGGGACGCGATCTGACGGCATGTACCACGGCCTGGCTCAGAGCGCGGGAGGTGTGGCGACGTGCTGCTCGTACGCCTTTTTCAACTCGGCGTTCTTCCACTCGATCAACGCCTGGCTGCGGAGGCGCTTGAGAAACTTTGCGACTTCGGTCCGCTGTCGAGCGGCGGCCACCTTATCCGCGACGACATCACGGATGCTCTCGAATGGCGGTACCACAGCGGCCTGCCGCGTTTCGAGCTTCAAAATCTGGTACCCGCGAGCGGTCCGGATAGGCTGAGTCATCTCGCCGGGCTGCAGCTTTTCGAGCACCTGCTGCAGCGACGCGGACAACTCACTGACGTCGATCGGCCCGATCAGGCCGCCGTTCGCCTTTGACGGCGCGGCGGAGACCTCGCCGGCCACTTTCGCGAAATCCTCTCCCGCGCTGAGGCGAGCGCGGATCGCCGCCGCGTCCGCAGCGGCACGATCGTCCGCGCCCACGGAGACGCCCGCCTGCCCCTGCTGCTTCGTGACGGGCACCTCGATCAGGATTTCCCGCAGTGTGACGCTCGCCTGCTGACGAAATTCCTCCGGGTGCGCGAGATAGTACTGCCGCGCTTCTTCTTCAGTGATTTGCAACTTGGACCCGACTTCATCCTGCTGCACGCGCGAAATCAGCATCTGACGCTCGACGTTGCGACGAAGCTCCTCGATCGTCATGCCTTCCTGTTTGAGCGCCGCCTGAAACTTCTGGTCGTCCTTCAGGTTCTGTTGCTCGCGGAGGTTGCTCAGCCAGTCGTTGAACTGTTGATCGCTCAACCGGTATCCCTTTTCACGTCCGAGCTGCACGAGCAACAGTTCGTCAATCGCTTCCACGAGCAGCTTCGGCGTAATCTCCGAAAGCGTTTTCTTGAGCTCCTCGTCGTTCGTCAGCGCCTCGGGCGCGATGTCCGAGTTGAGCCGCGCGCGGAGCGCCGCAATCTGACGGTGCTCCAGGTCTGTTTTGGTGATGATGTCGCCGTTCACCTTCACCAGGATCTGCTCGAGGATCTCCGCGCGCATCGGCGTGACGAGCGCCAGCAAGAGGAGCGGAGCAACGACACGGCCGGAAATCAATCTCATTGAACCACCTAAATCGCGTGAATACAGTATCTTAGCCGAACCGCGCGCGGTTAGCCAATCGACCCGCCCGCGTTCAACTCGCGGAGCAGTCCGGCCACCCGTGAGAACACACCCCCCTCGCCTCGCGGATCTTCCTTGGCGGGGCGCATGATGGCGTCGCGCGTGAACCCTGGCGCCACTTCTCCAGCCTGTGCTCGCGCCGCCCACCATGAACCGGCGGCGACGGGATCGGACTTCTTCCGGGCCGGTGCGGCGGCGGGCGGCACGGGCGTCAGCAGTCTGAGCGTGGCAGAGACACGGAGATCGAGCTTCAGCGTCGCGGGCGGAACGAGGGTGAGATCGCCACGCCCCTGGATGACCCGGAAGAGCCAGCCCGGATCCAGCGTTGCCTCCGGTCTGAACTTTAGGACGACGGTCTGGCCCTCGCGGTCGACAGACTCGAGCCGCAGCCGATCGGCGAGCAGCCGGATGGCCGCGTACTCGGCCAGGTTTCGCACGGAATCCGGGGGCGATCCATAGCGATCGCGAACCTCCTCCATGAACCGCTCCAACTCCGCGTCGGTCCGGACCGCCGCCATCCGTCGATAGACCGTCAGCCGCTGGTTCATGTCAGGGATATACGACTCGTCAATCCGGAGGTCGACACGCAAGTTGACGTTGGCGCGCACGTCGTCTTCGATGTCCTCCCCCTTCAATTCCTTGATCGTCTGCTCGAGCAGTTTCATGTACATGTCGAAGCCGACCGCTTCGATGTGGCCGCTTTGCTCGCCGCCCAGCAGGTTGCCCGCACCGCGTATCTCGAGGTCCAGCGCCGCCACGCGGAAGCCGCTGCCGAGATCGCTGAACTCGCGTATGGCCGCGAGGCGCTTTTTCGCGACGGGGGAGAGCGCCTCTTCGGGCGGAATCAGCAGATAGGCGTAGGCGCGGCGATCGGAACGGCCGACGCGGCCGCGCAATTGATACAACTGCGACAACCCGTAGCGATCCGCACGGTTGATGATGATCGTGTTCGCGTTCGAGATATCCAGGCCGTTCTCGATGATCGTCGTCGCCAGAAGCACATCGTACTTGTGCGCGACGAAGTCCACCATCGAGCGCTCGAGCTGCTCCTCGCTCATCTGTCCGTGCCCGATGGCGATTCGCGCCTCGGGGACGAGCCTCGTAATCAGGTCGCCGAGAGAGTAGATCGATTCGACCCGGTTGTGAACGAAGTACACCTGGCCGCCGCGCTCCAGTTCCGTGCGGATGGCGCTGGAGATGACCGCCTGATCGAACTTGAGGACGTTGGTCTGAATCGACAGACGGTCCTTGGGCGGCGTTTCGATGATCGACATATCGCGGATACCGGCCAGCGACATGTTCAACGTCCGCGGGATGGGTGTCGCCGTCATCGTCAGCACGTCGACGCGCTTGCGCATCTGCTTGATACGCTCTTTGTGCGCCACGCCGAACCGCTGCTCCTCGTCCACGACGAGCAGACCCAGATCCCGGAACTGCACGTCCTTCGAGAGGAGCCGGTGCGTGCCAACGATGATCTCCACTTTGCCCGCGGCGAGATCCTCGAGCGTCTGCTTCTGCTCGGCCTTGGTTCGGAAACGGCTGATCATGTCCACGCGCACGGGGAACGCCGCGAACCGGTCCTTCAGGGTCTTGAGATGCTGGAACGCGAGCACGGTCGTCGGCGCCAGAAACGCGACCTGCTTGCCGTCCATCACCGCTTTGAAGGCGGCCCGCATCGCGACTTCCGTCTTGCCGTAACCGACGTCGCCGCACAGCAAACGATCCATCGTCGTGGGAGACTCCATGTCCCCTTTGATGTCGTTGATGGCGTTCGCCTGATCCGGCGTCAGTTCCCACTCGAACGCGTCGTCGAACTCCTGCTGCCAGTGCGAGTCGGGGCTGAAGGCGTGGCCGGGCATCGCCTTGCGCGCGGCGTAGAGCTTGAGCAGCTCCTCGGCCATGTCGCGCATCGCTTTTTTGACGCGCGTCTTGGCTTTTTCCCACGTCGTCCCGCCGAGGCGATCGAGCGAGGGTCGAGCCGCGCCAGTGTATCTCTGGACGAGGTCGAGCCGCTCGACTGGGACGAACAGTTTGTCTTCACCCTGGTACCGCAGTTCCATGAATTCCTGCGGTTCGAGCCCAACGTCAATTCGCTTCAGTCCAACGAACAGCCCGATGCCGTGATCGACGTGCACGACCAGGTCGTCCACTTTCAGATCGCGAAAATCAGACAGGAACGTGCGGGTCGCCGAGCGGCGGCGCTCGTGAACCTTGCGTTCCTCTTCGAACACGTCGGTTTCGGCCCAGAACTGGAGTGACGCATCCGGGAGGCGGAAGCCGCGCGACAAATGGCCGACGCCGACGAGCACGGCCGCGGTGTGCGCCTCTTCGGCGCGCTCGATGGGGACAGCGAAGATGTCGTAATCGGCGAGGAGCTCAATCGTCCGTTCGGCGCGCCCGACGGAGTGGGCGATGACGACGAGCGTGTCGTCGCGGTCGCGGGTACGGCGGATCTCCGCGACCCATTCAGGGACGCGGCCGGCAAACTCGACCGCCGGCTGACACGCGATGTGCGTCCCGGCGTCACCGACCGCAAGCGTTTCGAGCGAAGTGGCGCGGTCGAGCCAACCTTCAGCGGCCCCCCAATCGAGCATCAGCTCTTCGGGCGGCGGAACCTGCTGGCCTTTTGTAACTGCCTCCTCGTAGCTGGCACGCACCTGCGCGTCCAGCTTGATTCCTTGCGCGCGAACTTCGTCAGACTCCGACACGATGACGGCCGGTCGATCACCGGACCAGAGATAGTCGAACACCGTGGCGGATCGATCGGGATCGTCTGCATCCGTCACGAGCTCCTGCAGCGGCACGATTTCGATTTGATCCAGCGCTCCGGTCGAGCGTTGCGTGGCGGGGTCGTACGCGCGGATCGATTCGATCGTGTCGCCCATGAACTCGAGCCGGATCGGCTGCCGCGCGCCCGCGGGGAAGAAGTCCACCACGCCGCCGCGGACGCAGAACTCGCCGGATTCGTCCACGGGATCCTGGCGGGTGTATCCCGCGGCAGCGAGCAGGTCCCCCAGGTCGGTAGGGGAGACGTCCTGACCGGGGATCAGGCCGAGCGAAACGGCCGCCAGTCGAGCCGGGGAGCTGACACGCGGCAGCAACGCGGCAGCGGACGCGACAATGAGCCGCGCTTCTCCAGGTTTCCGGCGGGCAAGCGCATGGAGCGTGCGCGCCCGGGCAGACGCGATCTCAAAGTGCGGAGCGAGCCCTCGATACGGGTCGACCTCATGCGACGGCAGGGGCAACACCGTGCCCTCAACCTGCGCGTCCGATAGGCCCTCGAGCGACGCCAGGAAGAACCTCGCGTCGGAGATCATCGTCTCCGCCTCGGCATCGGTCGCGACGACGAGCAATGTGAGGCCGCGCGCCGCCGACGCCGCCGCGAACATGGCTTTCGCGGGTGGCGTCAGGCCGGTGACCCGGGGCGCAGGCAGACCCATCCGCAACCGGCCGGCAGCGGCTTTCAGGACGGCACGCAGTGTCAGGGAACTCGAGGTGTACGAACTCATGGCGACGGTTCCGGCGTGACCGGAACCTTTTATTTTAGCCCGAAACCCGGTCGGAAAGTCCCGCTGAGCGTCGGTCTGGGTCCGGCTAAAGCCGGACGCTACGCCTGTCATCTCATTCCGTAGTGTCGGCTTTGGCCGGACCTCAGTCGCAGCCTTCGGCCGTAGTGTCCGGCTTTAGACCCTATGTAGGCAGGGTTGACGGGCCGGCTGTATGTTGAACTCGAAGTTGATGGTGCAACTTGAAAGGAGTTCAGCATGTGCAGCACGACCCATCGAGCGGAGTGCTGATGTGACCCGGATGCAGCAGGTCGAATACCCCGTTGGTGAAGACAACCGTGCGGCCCTCGGTTCGCAGGCGCTCGACGCAAGCGGTGACTTCGTTCCGATCGAGCACGGTCAGCTCGGCATCTTCTCGAACCGCACGCCATCGGAAAAGGTCCACGCGTGTCTGGGACGATAGATGCCGACATCCTTCGTTCGTGACTTCACACGGAACGTATACAGCAAGCGGTGATAGTCGTAGGGGTAGCCGTCGAGCCTGTGAACCGCGACGTCGAGCTTGTACGTGCCCTCGACGAGGTCGAGGCTATCGATCGTGAACGTCGCCTCTGCGTCACCGAAGATCCGTTCCGCTTTCAGCTCTTCGAGGCTGGTGTTGGTCCCGTAGCAACAGACACCTTCAGCGTTGAAGAGCCCGATGCCGATGACAAAGTCGTCCAGCGCAACCGGCGCGCGCATCCGGATCCGGATGTCGAGCCGGTCGCCGGAGTGAAACACGTGACCCGAGTCACCATCGGCTGCGCGCAGCTGGACATCGGTGATTTCGATCTCACGCGAGCCCCAGCGACCTTCGGTCGCACGGAACATGTCACCCGGCGCTTCGGCGGTCTCGATGGGATGATCGGGCAGCACCGCCGCCGGTTCGTCGGGCGAGATCGTACCGGCCGATTCCTGGGCTTTCGCATCGCCCGCGGCGAGTTGACGCTCCTCGGTCACCTCGACGTCGGTCACGTAGGCGCCAACGACCCGTTTTGGGTCGCCGAGGCCCTGCATCCGGCCGGCGTCGAGCCACAAGGCCTCGTCGCAGAACCGCTCGACGAGACCGAGCGCGTGGGTGACCAGCAGGATGGTCTTGCCCCGGCGCTTGAACTCGGCGAACTTGTCGAGGCACTTGTGGGTGAATCCCTCGTCGCCGACCGCCAGCACCTCGTCGACGAGCAGCACGTCCGGATCGACGTGGATGGCCACCGCAAACCCGAGGCGCATGTACATGCCGGACGAATACGTCTTCACCGGCGCGTCGATGAAGTCTTTCATGTCGGCAAACTCGACGATCTCGTCGAACCGGCGCGTGATCTCGCGCTTCGTCAGTCCGAGCATGATCCCGTTGATGAACACGTTCTCCCGGCCGGAGATTTCCGGGTGAAACCCCGCTCCCAGCTCAATCAGCGCGGATATTCGGCCGTCGACTCGCACTATGCCGGAGGACGGTTTAGTAATGCCGGCGACGAGCTTGAGCATCGTGCTCTTGCCGGAACCGTTTCGGCCGATGACTCCGAGCGTGCGGCCTGCCGGGACGGTGAAGGTCACGTCCTGCAGCGCCGAAAACGTTTCGTCCGGCCGGAGGTCGCGGATCAAGCTGCCGGACAGCAGCGCGCTCTTGAGCGTCGTGAACTGCCGCCGCCGGCTGTAGCGCCGATAGATCTTTGAGGCGTGGAAGACTTCGATGGCGTTCATTTTTCAGCTCTCAGCTCTCAGCTCTCAGCTTTCGGCTTTCGGCTTTCGGCTTTCGGCTTTCGGCTTTCGGCGCTAATAGCCGATAGCTCAATGTCACACTTCCTCCGCAAACGTGTCCCGCAACCGGTCGAAGACAAAATAGGCAAACAGAAAAAACGCCAGGGACGCGGCACCGAGGGCCAGCAGCCATTTCCAGTGGCCGAAATCCCCCTTGTAGAACAGCACTTCCTGATAGGACACCGCCAGGTGCGTGAACGGGTTCATGTTTAGGCCCCGGCGCCCCAGCGCCGGGGCCGCTCCCATGGGATAGATGATCGGCGTCGCGAAGAACCACAGCGTCAGGATGTTCGCCAGGATGTCGCGGATGTCGCGGAAGTGCACGGTCAGCGCCGACAGGATCAGCGCGCAGCCGAGGGTGAAGACGAGTTGCACGAACACGATTACCGGAAACCAGAGAATCTCGGGAAATCCGAGCGGCGCACGGTAGTAGATCAGGAACACGGCAAGAATCGGCAGTCCTAGAAAGAAGTGCGCCATGTTGGCCAGCACGGTGACGATTGGAAGGATCTCCGCGGGAAACAGCACCTTTTTGATCAGGTTTCCGCCGGAGATCAGGACATTAGACGACTCCGTCAGCGAGGACGCGAACCAGGTCCACGGCAGGATCCCGCAGAACATGAACAGCGCGTACGGCTCCAATCCGTCCACCTTGGCGGGGAGGACGTACTCGAACACGAAGGAATAAATGAGGAGCAGAAACAGCGGGTTGAAGAACGACCAGAAGAATCCGAGGACCGAGCCGCGATACCGTGCTTTCAGCTCCCTCGCGACCAGACTCTGGATCAGCCCGCGATAGCGGAGCAACCGAACCAGGTTAGGGAACATCGACCTGGAGCACCAGCGTCGTGATGTTGTCGGGTCCTCCTGCATTGTTCGCGGCGTCGATGAGACGCGCGCATACCTGTTCCAATGAACTGTTCCGGTCGCCCAGGATCTCCGAGATCCGCTCGTCCCCGACGACAGTGAAGAGACCGTCCGAGCAGAGCAGATACCGCTCGCCGGACAGCGGCTGGATTTCGGTCACGTCGACTTCCGGGTCATCCCCGCCCGACAGCGCGCGCGTGACCACGTTGCGCCACGGGTGCTGCCGCGCGGCGGTCGGACTCATCGCCCCGGCCCGAACCTGTTCTTCGACCCACGAGTGGTCGTGGGTGATCTGTTCGAGCCGGTTGCCGCGCAGCACGTACACGCGGCTGTCGCCCACGTGCCCGACGCACGACACGTCGGCGCCGACCAGCAACGCCGAAGCGGTGGTAGCCATCCCGCGTAAATCCTGTGAATCGGCGATCGTCGAACCGATCCGGCGGTTGGCAAGGCGGAAGGCGGCCTTCAGGCGGTTCGCCTCCCAACTCAACGCGGGCTCGAACGGAAACGGCCAGGTCCGGTTCTTGTCGGCGCCGGCGGTCTCCTGGATGAATGCCTGAATCGCTTCGACGGCCACGCGGGACGCCACCTCACCGGCCACGTGTCCGCCCATGCCGTCAGCGACGATGTAGAGCCCGAGGTCGGGCCGGGTGCAGTAACTATCTTCGTTGCTGCTTCGGCGCAAGCCTGGATCCGAGCCGACCGACCAGGAGAACGACGTGGCGGTCATGATTCTTCGGCCTTAGCCCTGCGGATGCATGCGTTTCAGCGTGCTTCGTCCGCCGATGCCGAACCGCGAGGCGACCTGGAGACGGGTCATGGCTTTCATAAGTGCCACACGCGCGCGTTCGTAGTCTACGTCCGCCTTCTGCACGCCGACCCGTTCTTCTGCGCGTTTTCGCGCTGCCTCGGCACGCTCGACGTCGATGTCTTCGCCCCGCTCGGCGAGCCTTGCCAGGATCGTGACGCGGTCGGGCAGGACTTCGGCAAACCCGAACGCAATTGCCAGATAGGTCTTCTCCTGGCCCTTCCGGTACCAGAGCTCGCCGACCGCAAGAGACGCCAGGAGCGGCGTGTGACCGGGCAGGACGCCGAAGTAGCCCTCCGAGCCGGGAATCTCGACCTCGTCGACCTGCTCCTTCACGATCAAGCGGTCCGGAGTCACGATCTGCAGATCAATGCTTGAGGGCAGGGCCATGATTCTATGATCTCACCCTTGAGCCTTCATCTTCTCGGCCTTCTCGACAGCTTCTTCGATCGTGCCGACCATATAGAAGGCCTGCTCCGGCAGGTGATCGTATTTGCCGTCGACGATCTCCCGGAAGCTGCGCACGGTGTCCGCGATCGGAACGTACTTGCCCGGGAATCCCGTGAACTGTTCGGCGACGAAGAACGGCTGCGAGAGGAAGCGCTGAATGCGCCGCGCGCGTCCGACCGTGAGTTTGTCTTCTTCCGACAGCTCGTCGATGCCGAGGATGGCAATGATGTCCTGAAGGTCCTTGTAGCGCTGCAGGACCTGTTTGACGGCCCGGGCGACGTTGTAGTGCTCGTCGCCGATGATGCGGGCATCAAGAATGCGCGACGTCGACGCCAGTGGATCGACGGCGGGGTAGATTCCCAGCTCCACGATCGCGCGCGACAGGTTCGTCGTCGCGTCGAGGTGCGCGAAGGTCGTCGCCGGCGCCGGATCGGTGTAGTCGTCCGCCGGGACGTAGATGGCCTGGACGGAGGTAATCGAGCCTTTCTTCGTCGAGGTGATGCGCTCCTGCAGCTCGCCCATTTCGGTGAGCAGGGTGGGCTGGTACCCGACGGCCGACGGCATGCGGCCGAGCAGCGCCGACACCTCTGAGCCCGCCTGCGTGAACCGGAAGATATTGTCGATGAAGAGCAGCACGTCCTTGTTCTCGGCGTCGCGGAAGTACTCGGCGACGGTCAGGCCGCTCAGCGCCACGCGCAGCCGCGCGCCTGGCGGCTCCGTCATCTGTCCGTAGACGAGAGCGGCGCGGGACTTCTCGAAGTCCTGCATGTTGATGACGCCACTCTCCTGGAACTCCAGCCAGAGATCGTTTCCCTCGCGCGTCCGCTCGCCCACGCCGGCGAAGACCGACACGCCGCCGTGCTTCATCGCAACGTTGTGAATGAGCTCCTGAATGATGACCGTCTTGCCGACGCCGGCGCCGCCGAACAGGCCGATCTTGCCGCCGCGCAAGTACGGCTCCAACAAGTCGATGACCTTGATGCCGGTCTCGAACATCTGCAGTTCGGTCGACTGGTTCTCGAGCGACGGCGCCGCCCGGTGGATGGACCATCGTTCCTTCGAATTCACGGGCCGATCGGGAAAGTCGACCGGTTCGCCGAGCACGTTCATGACGCGGCCAAGCGTGGCCGGCCCGACCGGCATGGAAATCGGCGCACCCGTGTCGATCGCCTGCATCCCGCGCTGCATGCCGTCGGTCGGTTTCATCGCGACCGTCCGCACGCGGTTCTCGCCGAGGTGCTGCTCGACTTCCACGATGACGTCGATGTTCTGACCCTTACCGCTCGCCGTGATTCGGACCGCGTTGTAAATCGCCGGCAAGTGGCCGCCCGCGAACTCGATGTCCACCACCGGGCCGATCACCTGGACGACCTTCCCGATTTTCTGTTCTGTCGCGACTTCGGTTGGCATATGTGGCCTGTCCTTGTAGCTGTCAGCTGTCAGCTGGCAGCTTTCAGCTTTCCGACTTGGGTCCGGATCTTCGCTGACGGCTGAGCTGATACCTGACGGCCGTCCTTACCTGAGCGCCCCGGCGCCCGATACGACCTCGATGATCTCGCGCGTGATGGCGGCCTGGCGCACCTTGTTCATGTACAGCGTGAGCTGATCGATCATCTCCGCGGAATTGCGGGTCGCCGCGTCCATGGCGGTCATGCGCGCCGCGTGCTCAGCGGCCGCCGACTCGAGCAGCGCGCGAAACACCTGGATTTCGACGTGGCTCGGCAGCAAAGTCGTGAACAGCGTTTCCGGCTCTGGTTCGTAGAGATAGTCGACCGCGGGCGCCTCGCCGGGGGCCGGCGCCTCGATCTCCAATCTCGGGATCGGCAGGAGCCGCTCGACGACCACGCGCTGCTGCATCACCGATTTGAACGCGTTGTACACCAGGTACACGCTGTCCGCGGCGCCCTCGACGAATGCCTCGATCGCCGCTTTCGCGATGGCCTGCGCGTCCGCGAACCGGAGCTGCGCGAACAGGTTGATCTGCTCGTACCGCACCTCGAACCCGCGCCGCGCAAAGTAGTCCCGGCCCCGCCGGCCGACGAGTCCGAGCGCCACCTCGCGTCCGGGATTCTCCGTGATGAACGCACCGGACTGCTTGATGACGTTGGTGTTGAAGCTGCCGCAGAGACCACGGTCCGCCGTGATCACGAACAGCAACACGCGACCGCCGGCGAGCGGCGTCTTCCGCTCGTCGAGCAAGGGGTGTGACGACGGATCGACGCGGGACGCCAGGCTGTTCAACACGCGCAGCATCTGAATCGCAAAGGGACGGGCGTGCTGAATCCGCTCCTGCGCCCGGCGCAGCTTGGAGGCGGCGACCATCTTCATCGCCTTCGTGATCTGCTGTGTGGACTTGACCGCGCGGATCCGGCGGCGGATATCGAGCAGGGAGGGCATGCTAGGCTGCCGCGGTCTTCTGTCCGGCGGCGAAGGTGTCGCCAAACTCCTTCAGCGCCTGATTGAGGTCGGCCTTGATCTGATCGTCGATCTGCTTCTTGTCGCCGAGCGATGCCAGGAGCTGGGACTTGCGCGTCTCGAGGAAGGTGTACAGCTCCGTCTCGTACGCGCGCACGTGCTCGACTAGCACGGCGTCGAGGTAGCCGTTGGTGGCGGCGTAGATGATGATCACCTGTTTCTCGACGGGAAGCGGCTGATACTGCGGCTGCTTCAGGACCTCGACCATCCGGCGGCCGCGATTGAGCTGGGCCAGCGTGCCCTTGTCCAGGTCGCTGCCGAACTGTGCGAACGCCGCCAGCTCGCGGTACTGCGCGAGATCGAGCCGCAGCGATCCGGCCACCTGTCGCATGCCCTTGACCTGCGCCGACCCGCCGACGCGGGACACGGAGTTGCCGACGTTGATCGCCGGTCGGACGCCCTGGTGGAACAGGTCGCTCTCGAGAAAAATCTGGCCGTCGGTGATCGAGATGACGTTCGTGGGAATGTAGGCCGACAGGTCACCCGCCTGCGTCTCGATGATTGGCAGCGCGGTGAGCGATCCCCCGCCCAGCTGCTGGTTCAGCTTGGCCGCGCGCTCGAGCAGCCGGGAGTGCAGGTAGAAGACGTCGCCGGGATAGGCCTCGCGTCCCGGCGGGCGCCGCAGCAGGAGCGAAATCTCGCGGTACGCCTGCGCGTGCTTCGACAGATCGTCGTAGACCAGGAGCGCGTGCCTGCCGCTGTCGCGGAAGTACTCCCCCATCGCGCACGCGGAGTACGGGCTGATGTAGAGGAGCGGCGCCGGATCCGACGCACCGGCCGCCACGACGATGCTGTACTCCATCGCGCCGGCCTCGTCGAGCGTCCGCACCACTTGCGCGATCGTCGACTGCTTCTGCCCGATCGCGTTGTAGATGCAGATGACGTCCTGCCCCTTCTGATTGATGATCGCGTCGATCGCGACCGCGGTCTTTCCCGTCTGGCGGTCGCCGATGATGAGCTCGCGCTGGCCGCGGCCGATCGGCACCATCGAATCGATCGCCTTGAGGCCCGTCTGCAGCGGCTCTTTCACCGGGCTCCGATCCACGACGCCGGGCGCGATGCGCTCGATTTCCATGGATTGCTTCGAGACGATCGGGCCCTTCCCGTCGATCGGCTGGCCGAGCGCATTCACGACGCGCCCAATCATCTCTTCACCCACCGGGACGGAAATGATTCGGTTGGTCCGCTTGACGGTGTCGCCTTCCTTGATTTCCGTGTACTCGCCGAGGAGCACGGCGCCGACGCTTTCCTCTTCGAGGTTGAGCGCGATCCCGAACACGCCGTGCGGGAACTCCAGCATCTCGCCCGCCATCGTGTTCTCGACGCCGTGCACGCGCGCGATGCCGTCTCCGATCGACACGATCGTGCCGACTTCGGCGACATCGACGTCCACCGCATAGCTGCCGATTTGATCGCGGATGATCTTGGAGATCTCTTCTGCCCTGATGTCCATATTTTTCTCGTTCGCGGGGCCCCGACCCCGCTCTCTCGCGCTTGGCGGCGGCCAACGGCCACTTCCCTCCGGCGCCTCGCTTGGGCCGCAGGCGCTCTTTTTCTCGTCTGCGCCGCAGGCGCTGTTTTTTCGTTCGCGCTGTTACAGCGCGCCCTCGATCAACGCGGCTTTCAGTTTCTCGAGCTGCCGCGTGACGCTGCCATCGTAGACCGTGCTTCCGACACGCGTCACCGCACCGCCAATGATCCCGGGATCGACTCTCGCCTCGAGCTGCACCTGCCGGCCGCTGGCCTGCGCGAGCGACTGCTCGAGCGCGGCGACGCGGTCCGGCGGCAGCGCGATCGCCGTGACCACTTCCGCCTGCACGACCTGCGCGTGTTCCCGCAACCGCTGTTGAAACGCCGCGGCCAGCACCGGCAGCAGCACGAGCCGGTCGCGCTCTGCGAGCATCAGCAGCAGCTTGTGGAGGATCGGCGACACCTGGACGCGCGCCAGCAGCTGCTCGACGACGCCGCGCTTCCGCGAGGCGGGAATCGCGGGATTGGCGAGCACCCGCCCGAGCCCCTCGTGGCCAGCCACGAGCGACGCGAAGGCGGAAAGATCGCGTTCGACTGCGGTCAAATCTGCGCGCTCCTTGGACGCCACATCGAACAACGCGCGCGCATACCGCATGGCCAACGCGCGGCTCGTCATCGCGCCTCCTTCACCTGCGTCGTGTACCGATCCACCATGCGAAGCTGATCGTCGGCGGTGATAGACCCCTTGATGCGCTGCTCGGCGATCTGCACGGCGAGCTGGGCGGCATGCTCCGTCAGCTCCCGGCGGGCCATTCGCAGCCGCGCGGCGATCTCGCGGCGCGTCTGTTCCAGCAGGCGCTGCCGCTCGGCTGCGGCGGCCTGCGCAATGCGCGCCTGTTCGGCCTTCACGTCCTCGGCGCCGCGGATCTTCAACGCGTCGAGTTCTGCCGGAAGCGTCTTCAGCTGCTGATCGATCGCGGCCAGCTGGGCGCTGGCGCGCTCGCGCAGGTCCTTCGCGGCGACGAGGTCTTGTCGGATCTGGGTGGCGCGCGAGCTGAGATAGACCGCGATGGGAGATCGGAGGAAATACACCAGCGCCCCGGCGAGCAGTGCAAAGTTGAAGAGGCGCGCGATCGTCGGGAGAACGCCCTCTTCGTGCTCGGCCTCTGGTTCGCCGGCCGTTCCTGGCTGATGCGACGGATCAGCGGTCTGCGTCGGCGGCGCGCCGGGCGCGCTGTGCTGCGCGACTGCCGGGCCCGACGCGACCGCGACGAACAGAACCGTCAGGACGAGGATCAACGCCAGCGGGTGAGATCGGGACTCGAATCGCATCAGTGGGGATCAGTCGCGTGTAAGAGATCAGGACGCCTTGCGTCCCAGAATGCGCTCGGCCGCCGCGGCGCCCAGGGCCTCCGCCTCGGCCGACAGGCGACGGCGCGCCTCTTCGGTCTCGGCTCGCAGCACTGTCGTGGCGCTCGCAATCTCTGCTTCCGCTTCCGCGCGGGTCGCGGCAAGAATCTGCGCCCGCTCCTCGAGCGCGGTCCGGCGCATCTCGTCCATCTGCCGGTAGATTTCCCCGCGGGCAGCGGCGGTTTTCTGTTCGAACTCTGCCGTGGCAGCACGGGCTTCGCTCGCGGAACGCTCAGCCAGCTCGCGCGCTGAGCGGATGGCGCCCTCGCGCTGCGCCATGACGCGCAACACCGGCCTGAACAACAGCCGGTCGAGCAGCACCGTCAGGAGGAGCACGAAGAAAATCACCCAGAAGACGGACAGGTCCGGGAGCACGAAACCTCCGACACGCGTTGCAGGTACTCACGTCGCGAATCGCCGCGACGGAACAAAACATCAATTTATACCATTGGGCAAGCCGAGGTGCCAAGCCGGGAGCGCCCCTCAGCGCAGGATCAGCCGCGCGGTCGTCGGAGGGACGACCCCTCCGATAACCGCAACCGAGACGCCTGCGCGGTTCAGCGCATCCATGACCGCGTCCAGCTGCGCGGGGTTCAGGGCCGCGAGGAGCCCTCCCGACGTCTGCGGATCGTGCATCAGCTGAACGATCTCGGGATCGATCTCCGCGCCGAGATTCACGCCCGCGCCGAAATGCTCCGCGTTCGTCCGGCCGCCGCCCGGAATGTTGCCGCTCACAAGAGCCCGAGCACCGTCCAGAAGTGGCACGGCTGACGTATTCAGCTCGAGCGTCACACCGCTCGCCGCAGCCACTTCTGTCGCGTGGCCGATGAGCCCGAAGCCCGTCACATCCGTACACGCGCGGACCGCCCCCGGCACACTGAGCAGTGCGGTGCTGGCCGCGCGGTTCAGCGAGATCATCGAGCCAACCGCAGCCTCCACCGCTGCAGCCGGCGCGCGACCGAACTTCAGCGCGGTGGCGATGATCCCCGTCCCCAGCGCCTTCGTGAGAATAAGCACATCCCCCGGACGCGCACCGGCATTGGACCAGAAACGCGCGGGGTGCACCTCGCCCGTCACCGCATAACCGAACTTGATCTCGGCGTCCTGGACGGTGTGCCCGCCGAGCAGCGCGACGCCCGCTTCGCGAAGCTTGTCGAGGCCGCCGGCAAAAATCTGCTGAAGCACCTCGCGCTCCGCCTCTTTCGGAAAACCGGCCACGGCCAGCGCCGTCAACGGCCGCCCGCCCATCGCGTAAACATCGCTGAGCGCGTTCGCGGCGGCGATCTGCCCGTAGACGAACGGGGCGTCCACGATCGGCGTGAAGAAATCGACGGTCTGCACGAGCGCGCGGTCCCCATCCAGCCTGTACACACCCGCATCGTCCGAGGTCCGATAGTCGATCAGGACCCGAGCGTCTGTCTGAACGGGCAGGTCGCCCAGCACCTGGGCGAGCTCACCAGCAGCGAGCTTGCTCGCTCAACCGGCGCAGGATGAGTAGTCGGTCAGTTTGCGCACTTACGGTTCTCCGATCGTCAGCACCATCGCACCATACACCCTGCACAAGAACCAAGGACCAAGGACACAAGCACTACGGATGGTTTAGTTCCCCGTCAGCTGCTCATAGATTCTCTGCAGCTCATTTTCGTTTGAGAAATCGATTTCGATCTTCCCTGCCTTGCCCTTCCGGACGATGCGCACGCGCGTACCGAGAGAGAAGCGGAGCCTGTCCTCAGCGGCGCGCGTGTGCACGTCTTTCTGGACCGCGGCGCGCGGCGGAGACGGCTCGCCGGCCTTCTTGATGAGCGCTTCCGTATCGCGGACGGATAACCCTTTAGCGACGACATCCCGTGCCAGGCGCAGCTGCGCCGCCTCGTCCGGGAGGGCCAGAATCGCGCGCGCATGGCCCATCGTCAGGGCGCCGGCGCTGAGGTTCTCGCGCACTTCATGCGGCAGCTTGAGCAGACGGAGATAGTTGGCGACTGACGACCGGTCCTTCCCGACGGCCTCTGCGATCTGTTCCTGCGTGAGCTGGAACTGATCGGACAGCCGCCGGTACGCGTGGGCTTCCTCGACGGGATTCAGATCTTCGCGCTGAATGTTTTCGATCAAGGCCGCAGCCAACAGACGATCTTCTGGAATGTTGCGGACGACGACGGGGACTCTGAGCATGCCGGCGCGCTGCGCGGCGCGCCACCGCCGCTCGCCGGCGACGATCTCGTATCCCCCTTCGGCCTCGCGCACGACAATCGGCTGAATGATGCCGTTCGCACGGATCGACCGTGCGAGCTCCTCGACACGTCCCTCGTCGATTGTGGTGCGCGGCTGAAACCGGTTGGGGCGGAGCAGATCGGTGTCGACGTCGAGACCGCGTTCGCCGGTCGCGGGCGCCGGGGCAGGGGCGTCTGGAATCAGGGCGCTGAGTCCGCGGCCGAGAGCCTGTCGTTTGTCAGCCAAGGTGTCGCTCCGTGTGTGATCCAGGGGTGGCGGTTTCGCGCGCGAGCATCTCGCGCGCCAGGGCCAGGTAGGCTTCGGCGCCGCGCGATTTCACATCATAGAGGACCGCGGGCATGCCGTGGCTCGGCGCTTCGCCGAGACGGATGTTGCGGGGGATGACCGTGGTGTAGACACGTTCCTGAAAGAACTCCCGAATGTCGCGCGCCACCTGCTGCCCGAGGTTCGTGCGCTCGTCATACATCGTCATCAGGACGCCTGCGATGTCGAGCGCGGGATTGAACGCCGCGCGCACGCGGCGCAGCGTGGCGACGAGGTCGGCGAGGCCCTCGAGCGCGAAGTATTCGCAGTTGAGGGGAATCAGCACGCCGTCGGCGGCGACGAGCGCATTCAACGTCAGCAGCCCCAGCGACGGCGGGGTGTCGATGAAGATGTAGTCGAAGCGAGGGCGGAGGAGGTCGACGAGGGTTCTGAGCCGGTGTTCGCGGTTCGAGAGGGACACCAGTTCAAGTTCGGCGCCGGTCAGGTTGCGATCGGCTGGAATCAGCGACAGATGATCGACCTGCGTGTGGAGGATGAAGGCTCCCGCGTCAGCGATCTCGGCGGTCAGCGCCTGGTAGATCGTCCCTGCCGGGGCGGCGTGGCCTTTGTGGCCGACGCCGCTGGTCAGATTGGCCTGCGGGTCCATGTCGATGAGGAGAGTGTCCTGACCGCCGAGAGCGAGCGACGTGGCGACGTTAATCGCGGTCGTGGTTTTGCCGACGCCCCCTTTTTGATTGGCGACGGCGAGCACGCGAGCGGTCATTATGGTATTCGCCCTAATACCAGCACCTTGTTGGTGTCAGCGGTTACAGCGTATCTGTCGGCGTCGCCCCGGGGGTCAACCCTGATGTTCCACGTGAAACATTCCGTCCTCAACGGCTCAGTCGGGCTCGTTTCGTCAGCACAGTCAGTCGACTCTGCAGTGGCTCGGCCAGCGTGTGTGTGGCGGTCCACTCGAGCGGATGGACGACAATCTCCCCAATATCAGCGCGGGTGGGTCCTTGAAACAGCATGATCTGACCGCCGGGCCGAACGAACGCCTGGATGGTGTTCAGCATTCGTGGTTCTAGTCGGACGGCGCGTAAGGACAGAACGTCGAACCGTTCGTGCAGCTCGGGCCGGGAGAGGAGTTCCTCGAAGCGGCTGGTCTCCACGGTCGTGTCAGAAAGCCCGAGATGCCGCACCGCCTCCCTCAGGAATGCCGACTTCCGCGCCTTCACCTCCACCATCGTCAGGCCCAGCCCATTCGCCGCGAGCTTGAGCGGAATCGCCGGAGACCCGCCCCCCGAGCCGACATCCATCAAACGCGTCGCGCCGACGGCTACATGGCGCGCCGCCGCGACCGGCTCCAGCAGGAGTCGGTCGATGGCAGCGTCGGGGTCTTCGAGAGCGGTGAGATTGATCTTTTTATTCCAGCGGGCGAGCAGCTCGTAGTAGGCCGTCAGCTTATCGATGAGCTCTGCAGTAAGGGGAATCCGAGCCTTGGCAGCGCGTTTCGACAGCCTTGTCCGAAAGTCGCGCACGCCCATACCCAAGGGTAACCCAAATGGGGGTGGGAAGTTCAGTGCCGTGAAAGGTGGGTCGCTATGACCGCCACGGCTGCGGGGGTGACTCCGGGGATGCGTCCGGCTTGCCCGAGCGTCCCCGGCCGCGCGTGCGTGAGTCGCTCGACCATCTCACGGGAAAGTCCCGGAATCCCCTCGAACCGGAAGAAGCCGGGAATCACGCGTTCGCTGCTCTTCTGCTGGCGGATCACAGATGCGTGCTGGCGTTTCAAGTAGCCCTCGTACTTGAACTCCGTCTCGATGCTGGCGACGTCGATCGCCGCGTCTGAGGGATCCACCTCTAAGGCGAGGCTGCCGGACGAGATCAGATCGGACAAACGAATGTCGGGCTGTTTGAGCGCCCTCGGTGCAGATAAGTATTCTCCAGCGGATCCGGGAACGCGACTGACGAGCACCCTCGCCCGGTTACGCTCAAACCGGCCCTGCCGGTAGCAAAAGCGTTCCCACCGCTCGTCGCACACGGTCCCGGCCTCGCGGCCCCTCGGTGTGAGCCGCAGATCCGCGTTGTCAATTCGAAGCAGCAGGCGATGCTCAGCGCGGGACGTGAACATCCGGTACGGTTCCAGACACCCTTTTGTCGTGAGGTCGTCGACCAGGACGCCAATGTAGCTCTCGCCCCGGCCCAGAGTGAAAGGCCCACCTCCCGCCGCGGAACGTGCGGCGTTGATGCCGGCGAGCAAACCCTGCGCGGCCGCTTCCTCATAGCCAGACGTGCCATTGATCTGCCCGGCGAGGAACAGTCGCGGAACCCGGTGAGCTTCGAGAGTCGACGAGAGCTCGGTCGGCTGGATGAAGTCGTATTCGACGGCGTAACCCGGCCGCAGCATCACGGCCGACTCGAGCCCCGGCAGTGCATGTACGAGCTCGCGCTGAATCTCCGCGGGCAGACTCATCGAAAAACCGTTGACATAGATCTCGTCGACGTCCAGGCCTTCGGGCTCGAGGAAGATCTGGTGCCGCTCGCGCTGTGGAAAGCGCATGACCTTGTCCTCGAGCGATGGGCAATAGCGCGGCCCGATCCCTTCAATCTGGCCGTTGAACAGCGGGGAGTGCGCGACGTTCGCCCGAACCAGGTCGTGCACCTGCTCGGTCGTGTGGAGCAGGTGGCAGGCTATCTGATTCCTGCAGATGCCTTCCGTCAGGAACGAGAACGGCACGGGGGGCTCATCGCCGAGCGCTTCCTCGAACAACGAAAAGTCGATGCTGCTCTTCGACAGACGCGGGGGCGTGCCGGTCTTGAGCCGGCCCCACCGGAACCCGAAGGACTTCAGCGACGTCGCCAGCTCTCGAGACGGGGGCTCGTCGGCCCGCCCCGCCGGGCGACGCTCGGGACCGATATGCACCAGCCCGTTGAGGAAGGTCCCGGTTGTTACCACAAGCGCGCGGCAGGTGAATGTCTCGCCAGTTTCGAGAGCCAGGCCGGTGACGCCGTCTCCGTCCGCCAGAATCCGGCCGGCTTTACCGACGAGCCAGTGAATTTCCGCGTCCTTGTCCAGCGCTGCTTTGACCCAACCGCTGTACCGCCGTTTGTCCGCCTGGGCGCGGGGGGACCACACAGCAGGCCCCCGACTGCGATTCAGCAACTTGAACTGGAGGCCAGTGGCATCGATTGCCTGCGCCATCAGCCCGCCCAGCGCATCGATCTCGCGAACGAGATGTCCTTTGGCGGTGCCGCCCACCGCCGGATTGCACGGCATGTGTGCGACCGTCCCATCCGACAACGTGCAGATCCCGACGCTGCCGCCCATGCGGGCTGCCGCCCACGCGGCTTCCACTCCGGCGTGGCCGGCGCCGATCACGATCACGTCAAAGTCCGGCGACTTCATCTGTATTGCAATCTACGTTGCATTACCAACTACTTTCCAATACAAAACCGCCCGAAGATCTCGTGAATGACGTCGTCAGGCGTTCGTACGCCCGTGACCTCTTCGAGGCGGCTGCGCGCCTCGTTCAGATCCGCGAGAACGAATTCCTCCGGCGTGCCTGCGGCGGCCGCAGCCGCGGCGCGCCCGAGCGCGGTCCGCGCCTGCGAGATCAGATCGGTGTGCCGGACGTTCGTGATCGCTGGGGCATCGCGCAGTGGTTCGCTCCCCGCGACGGCCGCGAGCAGCGCTGCCCGTAGCGTCTCCACCCCCTCGCCGGTAGCTGCCGACACTCGCAGCACGGGCGCCTCGACAGGAGCGGTTTCGGGCGTCCAGGCGGCGGGCAGATCGCTCTTGTTCGCGACGATGACCCGAGGCTGCGTGGCGGTGTGCTCCAGCAACAGACGATCGTCGCGACACATCGGGACTGACTGATCGAGCACGACCAACACGACGGCCGCGACCGCCCGGGCCGCGACCGCGCGCGCCATGCCTTCTTCCTCGATCGCATCACCGGCCGTCTCCCTCAACCCCGCGGTGTCCACGAGCGTAACGGGAACCCCCTCGATCTCCACCGTCTCGGTCAAGAGGTCGCGTGTGGTTCCGGGCACTTCGGTGACGATGGCGCGGCCAGCGCCGGCGAGCCTGTTGAACAGGCTGGATTTTCCGGCATTCGGCCGGCCGGCGAACACGACGTGCACCCCCTCGCGTATGAGGCGGCCACGCAGCGCGTCCGCGCGCAGCTCGTCCAGTTGTCGCGCGATTCCCTGGATCTCTCGGGCGGCAGACATGTCGTCGACGAAATGGTAGCCCTCATCCGGAAAATCGAGCGAGGCTTCGAGGCGCGCGACGAGATCGAACAATGCCCGATCGGCTTCGCCGATGCGTGCCGTGAGCGTCCCCTCGAGTTGATCGAACGCGGCCCGCGCCTGCAGCGGCGTGACCGCGTCCACCAGATCGCGGACGGCCTCGGCCTGTATCAGATCGATCCGTCCTCGCAGGAATGCGCGGAGCGTGAACTCACCAGGTTCAGCCAGCCGCGCCCCCGCGTCCATCGCCGCCTGGACGATGCTCCGAAGCAACACCTGGCTGCCATGCGCGCTGACTTCGACGACATCCTCACCAGTGTACGAATGCGGCGCAGGAAACAGCGTGAGGAGGACCCGATCGATCGCGCCGCCGGCGCCGGCCACGCGTGCCAGCGTGGCGCGCCGTGGCTCCAGCTCGGGGTGCCCACTCAATTGCGCGGCGATCGCCGGTGCCGCAGGGCCGCTGATGCGCACAACGCCGATCCCGCCGCGGCCCGGCGGCGTCGCAACGGCGACGATCGTGTCATCAGGGCAGAACATGGGAGTGTAGAGTCGTCAGGCTACGGCTGGTCGCGCGTGACGCAGCCGGCTGCCGGTGTGATCGAACCGTCCAGCCGACACGGCCGGGAATCAGCGTCGCAGCGAGATAATCACAGTCTTGAGAAATGCATCCCCGATGCTTTCGGACGACAGCTGGGGGTCCTCGGCGACCGCGAGGTGCACCAGACGCCGCGCGTACGGATTCAGCGGCCCGACTTCCTGCGGGGCGCCCGAGCTCTTCGCGCGTTCCATCATGAAGCGCGCCATCTGCACCAGCTCCGCGTCCTTGGCCTTCCGGTAATCCATGCAGTCGACGACGAACGATCGATCGCCGCTGAGGTGACGCCGGAACGCAGTATTCACGATGTGCTGCAGGGCATCGAGCGCCTCCGCACGCCGCCGTAACAGCTGCTCGCCGCCGTCGCCCGACAACTCGATGGCTACGTTGTCCGCCGTCTCCTGTATCGTGACGGTGAGCGGGACACCCATCGCGTCGAGCGTCCGCTGCATGAACTCGCGCACGCGGTCGTGCAGTTCCATCACTTACGCTCCTTCGAGGCCTGCTCGCTCTTGCCGGCGCCGGCGTTTTTGAGCCGGCGCTCAGCCGGCGGCCGCACCGCATGCGAGACCGAGGGACCGATGAGCCGGTTGGTCAGCGCCTGCTGGCCGATCGCCCAGAGGTTGCTCACCGTCCAGTACAACACCAGACCGCTCGGGGCCCAGATGAACATCGCCGTAAAGACGATCGGCATGAACATCATCATCTTCTGCTGGACGGGATCGGCGGTCGTCGGCGTCATCCGCTGCTGCACGACCATCGTGATGCCCATCAACACGGGCGTCACGAAGAGCGGATCGTAGACCGACAGGTCCTTGATCCATCCCACAAAAGGGGCGCCGCGCAGCTCGATCGCCACCGACAGCATCGCGTAAAACGCGAAGAGCACCGGCATTGTGAGCAGCATCGGGACGCACCCGCTCGCGGGGTTCGCGCCGCGCTCACGATACAAGTTCATCAATTCGACGTTCATCTTCTGCCGCGCCGGGTCGCTCATCTTGAGCTTTGCGTACCGCTCCTGGATGGCCTTGACCTCCGGCTGCAGTTCCTGCATCTTCCGCATCGACACGACGCTCTTGTGCCGCAACGGGAACATGGCAAGATTGATGAGCACCGTCAGCAGGATCAGGGACCAGCCGTAATTCCCGACGTAGCCGTTGATCCACTTGAGCGCGCGGAGCAGCGGCACGACCAGCCACGAGAACATGCCGAAGTCGATCGCGCGCACGAGATCGCGATTGACCGAGGCGAGGACATCGAAATCCTTGGGACCGACGAAGAAGCGCTCGTTCTGCGGAGCGGCGGGATATTTCACGGCCCAGGAGACGAACTGCAGCCCGTGGTCGGCACCGTCAACCGGCACAAGGACCGGGTCGTACTCGACATGCAGGGGCTGCCGCGCGGGCAGCGCGGCGCTGAGGAAGTAGTGGTCGTCCACGCCCGCGAAGCCCAACGCGCCTTCCTGCACTCGCCCCTCAGGAACATCGTCTATTCCAATGCGCGTGACCTTCTGATCACGATAGAACACCGGTTGCGGAGCGGGCGCGTACGTCATCCCTCCGCCGACGATTCCGGTGCCCAGCGCGGGACCCCACTGCACGATCGGAATCACCGCGGTATCACCGCGCATGACCGAGGCCGTGAATCCGATCACGTAGGGGTGTTGCGGATCGAACGTGAACTCCTTGCGCACCGCCACGCCGCCTGCGTCCTTGAACTCGAACGCCAGAGTCGCTGGAGCCGAACCGACGTTCAGCGCTTCCGCGCTCGGCTTATACAGCGCGTTGCGGATCGTGGCCGTCAGCGTCTGGTCGTCTGTGACGAGCGTGAATGGCCGCGCCGAACCGGGAACGTTCTGAGGAACCAGATCGAGCGGCTGCCGATCGGGTCCCAGGTAGCGCTTCAGCCGCCAACTGGTCAGCACCGCGCCGCGCGACGAAAACGTGGCACGCACCGCGTCGTTCTCGACCACGATGTTCCGTTCTGACGAGTCCGCGACGAGCGGTGCCGCCGGGGCTGCCGGCGGGGCCGCTTCGACGCCCGGAGGCGGAACGGTGCCGCCTGGCGCCACGGCGGAAGGGGGAGGGGCTGACTGCGGCGCACGCTGCACAGGCGGCGCGGGTCGTGGGGGTGGAAAGAATGCCTGATAACCGTACAGGACGATGAACGACAGGACGACGGCGAGCAGAACGCGTTTTTCCATGAATCAGACCCGGGGCCAGCGCCCCGGGACGGGATCGAAACCGTGGGCCGCCAGCGGCCGGCAGCGAGCCAGACGCCGGCCGGCGAGCAAGGCGCCTCGGACCACGCCGAACCGCGTCACGGCCTCCGCCGCATAATCTGAGCAGGAGGGGACGAAGCGACAGGAACCCGTAAACAGCGGTGAGATAAGGAGCTTGTACGCCTTCAGCAAGAGGAGCACGCCGTGTTGCGCTGCGGACAAGGACTCAGGCACGGATGGTCACCGGGAGACGTGCGGCGCACCGTTGATACGCACCGCGGAAATCCTTCTCCAGCGCTGGAAACGCGGCATCGAACAGCTCGCGGCGCGGAATCACGACGACATCGAACGACGGAACCCCCGCGAGCGGTGGGATCTGACGGAAAATCTCTCGAATCAGTCGTTTAGCTCTGTTCCTACTCGGCGCGTCACCAAGCTTGCGGGACGCGACGATGCCCAATCTCACGGTGCCGGCATCGTTGGGTAACATCAGCAGGGTGAGGTAGCGGCCGTGGATGCGGATGCCGAGTTCGAAAACGCGTTGAAACTCGGCGCGCCGGCGCACACGCCGAGCGCGCGTGAAACGGGCCGAGGTGACGGCGCCCGAGGATGGCATGTGTCGGCGCGCAGCGCTGGGACGCGCGATCAGGATTCCGATGACACGGTCAGCCGCTTCCGGCCCTTGGCCCGGCGGCGTTTCACAACCAGCCGGCCGTTCTTGGTGCTCATGCGCACGAGGAAGCCGTGCGTACGCTTACGGCGCCGGTTGTTGGGCTGGAACGTGCGCTTTCCCTTCATGATCGGGACCCCTGCAACGGATGGAGAATAGCGGAGAAACTAAGATAGTAGCGAACGCTCTGCGGCAGTGTCAATCGCGGCAGAGCGGTCTTTGCATCCGTTGTCGGAGGTCCGGGGGCTATGTTACAGTCCCCTCCCTGCGACGGCCGTAGGGTCTCCCCCCGAAGTTTTCCACAACTGTGGAAAAAATTGTGGAAAAGCCCAGGTTTTCGCCCGGCTCCGCCGGCTAATCCCGCTCTGGAGCGCGATCTTTCGAGGCGAAGGCTGGAAAGTGCCGTATTTGCAGGGTCCGGCGACGATCGTTGGGGTAAACGGGCTGTGACGCACGGCGCGCCGGAAGGCGAAGGTCCACGGATGCACGCCCGCCCGGGACAGGCGCGCACATGACGGGCACCAATATCTGGGATCGGGTTCTCTCCCGCATCGAGACCAAAATCAATCGTCACAGCTTCTACACCTGGTTTAAACCCACCTCGTTGGGGAGTGACGATGGGACAAGCGTGCGGGTGCTGGTTCCTAACCCGCTCTTTCGCGACTGGCTGACAAAGCACTACTCGGCCGTTCTTGACGAGGCCCTCGCCGAAGTGGAACGGCAGGGCACCAGGGTCGCTTTCGTGACCACCGATGCTCCTGGCCTCCCGGAGCTGCCGCCCGCCGAACCTCCGTTGGATGTGGAGGTACCGCCGTCAGAACCTGCCTCCACCGATGGTCAAGGCGGCCACCTGGGTCCTCGCTACTCGTTCGACACCTTCATCGTTGGTTCGTCCAATCAGTTTGCCCATGCGGCGTGCAGGGCCGTGGCAGAGGCCCCGTCGCGTTCCTACAATCCGCTGTTCATCTATGGCGGGGTCGGTCTGGGCAAAACACACCTGATGCACGCGATTGGCCACTACGTGCTCAACCATCAGACGAATCTCAAACTGACGTACATCTCGTCCGAGCGGTTCATGAACGAGATGATCAACGCACTGCGGTACGACCGGGTTCTCGACTTCCGGGAGCGATATCGCAGCGTGGACGTTCTCCTGGTCGATGACATCCAGTTTCTCGCGGGGAAGGAAGGGACGCAGACAGAGTTCTTCCATACGTTCAACGCGCTGTACGACTCGCAGAAGCAGATTGTCATCAGCAGCGATTGCCCGCCGCACGAAATCCCGGCGCTGGAGGAGCGGTTGCGGTCGCGGTTCGAGTGGGGACTCATCGCGGACATTCAGGCTCCCGACCTCGAAACCAAGGTGGCGATCCTGAAGAAGAAGGCGGAAACGGAAGGCATTCCGTTACCCGATACGGTCGCGATTTACATTGCGGGAAAGATCAAGTCGAACATCCGCGAGCTCGAAGGGTCGCTGATTCGCCTGATCGCGTACGCCTCGCTGACCGGCCGCGAGATCTCGCTGGCGCTGGCCCAGGACGTGCTCCGCAACGTGCTGCAGCACGATGAGCGCGCCGTCACGATTGAGATCATCCAGAAGTTCGTGTCCGACTACTACCAGTTGAAGCTCGGCGAGCTCAAATCGCGCAACAACTCGAAGTCGATCGCCATGCCACGACAAATCGCGATGTATCTGTGCAAGTCGCTGACGAACGCGTCGCTCCCGGAAATCGGCCGGAGCTTCGGCGGCAAGCACCATTCGACCGTCATTCACTCCATCCGGAAGATCGAGGATCTCCGGAAGCGCGACGGGAATTTCAACATCCTCATGAACAATTTCATGGAGTCATTCCGCTAGCAAACAGCCGCCTCGGTCGCTTTCCATAGCCCGGTTTGTGCATCCCCTGCGGATGACCTGCGGAGATTCTGGGGGCCTCCAGATATGCACCAAAAACGCCCGGTAAACCCGCTGCGGTACCGTCGCTGAATCCACAGGCTAAACCGCTGAACTGTAACGGGTAATCGACGCGTTTTGTGATTTCCACACGACCTCTTTCTTGTTATAATTCTTTGTTCTCTCGATCTCCCTCTACATCAGAAGGGATCAGTGCGCCGAACCTGCGCACTTCCCGCGAGGTCATCACCACCATGGAACTGGTTGTCCGGAAGACCGATCTGCTGCGCGAACTGCAGCTGTTCCAGGGCATCGTCGAGCGCAAGAATACGATTCCGATTCTCGCAAACGTGCTCATAGAAGCCGGCGGCGATGAAGTGAAGATGCTTGCGACTGACCTCGAGGTGGGGTTGCGCAGCAAATGCCCGGCTTCGGTCGCGAAGGGCGGATCGCTCACGCTTCCAGCCAAGAAGCTGTACGAGATCGTGAAAGCGCTCCCCGACACGGACGTCCGCATCGAGCAGGACAGGAACGGCGTGAAGGTCGCTGCTGACCGCTTCGATTCACGGATGCAGACTTTGCCGAAGGAAGACTTTCCGACGCTGCCGGAAGCGACGGGAACGGCAAGTGCCACCCTGCCGCGAGACGTGCTCAGGCAGATGGTGTCGAAGACGCAGTTTGCCATCACCGGCGAGGACACCCGCTATTTTCTCAACGGGGCGCTGTTCATTCTCCGGCCTGACTCGATGGGACTGGTTTCCACCGACGGCCACCGACTGGCGCTGATTTCAGTACCACGCGACAAGGGCAAAGCGAAGAGCAGGCCGGAGGAAGAAGTGCGCGTCATTCTGCCGCGCAAGACGCTTCTCGAGCTCGGGCGCCTCCTGGCGGACGGTGACGGGGACATTCAGTACGAGCGCGGAGACAACCACTTGTTCTTCGACATCGGCGGGAGGCTGCTCATCTCCCGGATGATCGATGGACAGTTCCCGGCGTTCGAACGCGTGATTCCGAAGAGCAATGACAAACGGGTCGAGTTCGACCGGGATCGGCTGACCGCCGCGGTCAAGCGTGTGGCGCTGCTGTCGAACGAGCGCTCGCGCGCCGTCAAGTTTCAGATGGATAAAGGCAAGGTCGAGATTGCCTCGAGCAGTCCCGAATTCGGCGAAGCGAAGGAAACCGTGATGGTCGACTACAGCGCCGCTCCCGTGACGATCTGCTTCAACGCGCAGTACATCCTCGACTTTCTCAGTGTGGTGGAGACCGATTCCGTCGGACTCGAATTCAAGGACGAGATGAGCCAGGCGGTGCTGAAGCCCGTCGGCGCCGAGGGCTACGACTACACCTACGTCATCATGCCAATGCGGGTCTGAATCTCTTCATGTCGCAAATCGAACACCAGGACGACGATTCCCGCCTGACTGCCGAGGGCACGGAGCCCGCCGACAGCTCGCAGGCCATAGGGAACGACGGCAACGGTGCGGACGCGGAGACCTACGGAGCCGACAAGATCAGGGTCCTCGAAGGTCTCGAGGCGGTCCGTACGCGCCCGGCCATGTACATCGGGTCCACTGGCGCGCCAGGGCTGCATCATCTCGTCTACGAAATCGTCGACAACTCCATCGATGAAGCGCTCGCGGGGTTCTGCGATCAGGTCAACGTGACGCTCCACATCGACAATTCGGTGACCGTCGTCGATAACGGACGCGGCATTCCGGTGGATCAGCATACGAGCGGCAGGTCAGCGGCCGAAGTCGTGCTGACCGTCCTGCACGCCGGAGGCAAGTTCGACAACGACAGCTACAAGGTGTCGGGCGGTCTGCACGGTGTCGGTGTGTCCGTCGTGAATGCCCTGTCGGAGGCGCTCGACCTGGAGATCTGGCGCAACGGGCAGGTCTATAAACAGAGCTACGAACGGGGAACGCCCACGACCGAACTGGAGGTCACCGGTACCACGCGGAAGCGTGGGACCAAAGTCACGTTCAAGCCCGACACGCAGATTTTCGAGACCACGGACTACAGCTTCGACACGCTCGCGCAGCGTCTGCGCGAGCTCGCCTTCCTCAACGGCGGCGTCACGATCACCATCGATGACGAGCGCGACGGCAAGTCGCACAAGTTCATGTACGAAGGGGGCATCAATGCCTTCGTGCAGTACCTGAATCAGAACAAGGCCGCCGTCAACGACAAGCCGATTCACATGCACGGCGAGAAGGACGGGATCGACGTCGAAATCGCGCTGCAGTGGAACGACGGGTATACGGAGACGGTCTACACGTTCGCGAACAACATCAACACGCACGAGGGTGGCACGCACCTCTCCGGGTTTCGATCCGCGCTCACAAGGACGGTCAATTTCTATGTCGGCAAGAACAATCTCGCGAAAGATCTCAAGGACGCCAACATCGGCGGCGACGACATCCGTGAGGGGCTGACGGCCGTCATCAGCGTCAAGATCCCGCGTCCGCAGTTCGAAGGGCAGACGAAGACGAAGCTCGGCAACACCGAGGTCAAGGGCATCGTCGAAGCGATCGTCAACGACCGGCTCGGTGCCTTCCTTGAAGAGAACCCCACGGTGGCCAAACGCGTCGTCGCGAAAGCGATCGACGCCGCGCGCGCGCGGGAAGCGGCGCGCAAGGCGCGTGACCTCGTCCGGCGCAAGGGAGCTCTCGACAACAGCAGTCTGCCCGGCAAGCTCGCGGACTGCCAGGAGCGCGATCCGGCACTCAGCGAGATTTACATCGTCGAGGGAGAATCCGCAGGCGGCTCGGCGAAGCAGGGGCGCGATCGCCGGTTCCAGGCGATTCTGCCGATCAAAGGCAAGATCCTGAACGTCGAGCGTGCCAGGTTCGACAAGATGCTGAGCAGCGATGAGATCCGCACGATGATCGCGGCGCTCGGCTGCGGCATCGGCAAGGAGGATTTCGACGTGGCGAAGGTGCGGTATCACCGCATCATCATCATGACCGACGCGGACGTGGACGGGTCGCACATCCGCACGCTGTTGCTGACGTTCTTCTACCGTCAGATGCGCGAGCTGGTGGACAAGGGCTTTGTCTATATCGCGCAGCCACCCTTGTTTCGCGCGAAGCGAGGGCGCAGCGAGACGTTCATCCGCGACGAGCGCGCGCTCGAGACGTGGCTGGTGAAGCGGGCGGTCGAGTCCCGCGTTGTCGTGTTGTCGGACGGCACCGAACTGAGCGGGGAGGAACTGGAACGCCGCATCGAAAAGCTGATTGCGTTCCGGAAGTATCTGCAGATCGTCGAGCGACGCGGACCGTCGCGCGACGTGATGCTCGCCTTGCTCGACCACAACGCCCGGGACAAGGGATTCTTTGGCGCCCGCGCCCGCGTCGAGGCGCTGGCGCAGGCCGTGACGACCGACGTGCGGAGCGCGGCGATCCAGGAGGACGAGGAGCATCAGGGGCTGGCGTTAGTCATCGAGGACCGCAGCGGCGGCTACCCGCGGCATCACCGGATCGATCAGGACTTCGTCAGCACGGCGGAGTTCCGCACGCTGGCGGCGAGCTATCAGGACGTCAAGGGCATCCGCGGACCGATCATCGTCAAGACGACTGGCACGGCTGCCGACGAGGCGACGACACCGGCCGACGGTGCCGGTGCTGCGGCCAACGAGACCGCGATCGGCGGCGCGCCGCTCGACGAAGCGACCAGGCTTGCCGCCGAGTCGAAGCCGCTCGACGCCTCCGCCGGCCCGAAACCGCCGCCACGCACCTTCCGTGACCAGGAAGTCCGGGTCGACTCGCTCGACGAGCTCGTCGAGTTCTTCACGGCCGCCGGCAAGAAGGGGGTCGCGATCAACCGCTACAAGGGTCTCGGCGAGATGAACCCCGACACGCTCTGGGCGACAACGATGAACCCTGAGACGCGGACGCTGGCGCAGGTGCACGCCGAGGACCACATGGAGGCGGACCTGATGTTCACGACGCTGATGGGCGATCAGGTCGAACCACGCCGCAAGTTCATCGAAGACAACGCGCTCGATGTGAAGAATCTGGATATCTGACGCACGTGCGATGTTCACCGTTCAGTGTGCAACGTTCTGTGCGACGTACGGCGTGCCACGTGCGACGGGGGTGCAGGGTGCACGGTGCGGGCACTTGAACCTGACGCGTTGCACGTCGCACGTAGCACGTAGCACGTAGCACATCGCACCGCACGTTGCACGCTGAACGTTGCACGTTGAACGGGCATAATCGCTCAACCAACCCATGAC
>JAIVJE010000269.1 GCA_020200195.1 Acidobacteriota bacterium
GGTAAAGATGGAGCGCGAGCCAGCCAAGAGCTTCGAGGATCTCATCGTATGGCAGAAGAGCCATAAGCTTACGCTGCGAGTGTACAAGCTGACGTCGACGTTCCCGAAGCATGAGGTTTATGGATTGTCGTCGCAGATGCGGAGGGCGGCGGTGTCTATTGCCGGCAACATCGCTGAAGGTTTCAAGAAGCGTGGCCGGCCTGACAAGGCGCGCGTTATGAACATCGCTCAGGCCTCGGTCGAGGAGCTGCGCTATTACTTCGTCCTCGCCAAGGATTTGGAGTATCTGGCAACAGACGCGGAGTGGATGGACGTCGATGAGGTCTCCCGGCTGCTCGGGGCCTACACGAGAACACTCCTGACTCCTACCTCCTGACTCCTACCTCCTGGCATGAATCAGATCATCGTCATCGGCGCCGGACACAATGGGTTGACCGCAGCGTATTATCTCGCCCGGGCGGGGCTGAAGCCGCTCGTGCTCGAGCGCCGCGGCGTCGTCGGCGGGGCGGCTGTCACGGAAGAGATCGCGCCCGGCGTACGCGGACCGTCCCTGGCGCACGCGATCGGGCCGTTGCGGGCCAGTGTCGTGCGCGACATGGAACTCGGGCGCCGCCGCGTGGAGTTCATCCATCCGGACCCGAGGCTGGTCGCGCTGTCGCCTGTAGGCCGCGCCCTTCCGTTCTCGACGGACCGGCATCGAACGGCAGACGCCATTCGCCCCCTTTCCGCGACTGACGCCGAGCGGTACCCGGATTTCTGTGCCACCCTCGAACGCCTGGGGGCTTTCCTCGCGCCCCTGCTGGAGATGACCCCTCCTTCGCTCGACGAGCCGGCAGCCGGAGAGCTGTGGGATCTCCTGAAAACCGGCCGCCGTTTCCGCGCGCTCGGACGGACGGATTCGTTCCGCCTGCTGCGCTGGATGCCCATGGCGGTCGCGGATCTCGTCGCGGAATGGTTTTCGACCGATCTTCTCCAGGCGGCGATCGCGGCGCGCGGCATTTTCGGCACGTTTCAGGGACCGTGGTCCGCCGGTACCGGCGCGCTCCTCCTGCTGAACGCGGCGACCGATCCGGTCCCTGGGGGCAGCAGTGTGCTCGTCAAGGGCGGTCCGGGCGCGCTCACGCGCGCGATGGCCGAAGCGGCGCGCGAGGCCGGGGCCGAAATCCGCGTCGGCGCTGCGGTCTCGCAGATCCTCATTCGCGACGGGCGCGCCGTGGGCGTCCTCCTCGACGACGGGACCGAAGTGCCGGCGATGGCGGTGGTCTCGAACGCGGACCCGCGGCGTACGTTCCTCGAACTCGTCGACCCGGTTGACCTCGCCCCGGGATTCCTGACGAAAATCCGGAACTACCGCTGTTCCGGCACTGCCGCGAAGATCAACCTCGTGCTCGGCGATATGCCTGCCTTCCGCGGCGTCGCGAATCCTGCCGACCTGCGTGGCCGCGTGCACATCGGGCCTGGCATCGACTACCTGGAGCGCGCTTTTGACGCATCGAAATACCGCGAGATCTCGAGTCAGCCTTATCTCGATATCACCATTCCGTCGCTGCACGACACGGCCAGCGTGCCGCCAGGCCGTCACGTCATGTCGATCTACATGCAGTACGCGCCCTACAAGCTCGCAAGCGGCCACGACTGGAACGAGTCGCGAGACACGCTCGGGCGGGCGGTGGTGCGCACGCTCGAAGACTATGCACCCGGAATCGGAACGTTGATCGAGCATCAGCAAGTGCTGACACCCCTGGAGCTCGAGCACACCTATGGGTTGACCGACGGTCATATCTTCCACGGAGAACCGTCGCTCGATCAGCTGTTCACGATGCGTCCTGTTCTCGGCGCGGCGCAGTACCGCGCCCCGGTGGCCGGCTTATACATGTGTGGCGCGGGCACCCACCCGGGTGGTGGAATCACCGCTGCGCCCGGCCAGAATGCGGCGCGCGACATCGTGAAGGATCTGAAAGGACGAACGGCACAGGTGGGGAGGCGAGGTGCCGGCGGTTCTCCCTGAAGTAGAATGAACGGTCCATGACCCCCTCTCGGACGCTCGCGGTTGTCGTCCTTCTGCTGTCGTATGGCGCAGTAGGTG
>JAIVJE010000316.1 GCA_020200195.1 Acidobacteriota bacterium
GTGGTGACGAACGCCGACGGGTCGGTGCGGACTCGAATCGCGATCTGCGCCGCGACGTTCGGGCGCTGCCGGAATGGCCGATAGAACTCGACGTCATTGACCTGTGATAGCGATCGCAAGCGCACGTCTTCGACGACGCCGACGATCTCCGTGAGGATGCCGCCGCCCGCGGATCCGCGAAACAGTCGCCGGCCCAGTGGATCCTCGGCGCCGAACAGCCGGCGCGCCGTGCTCGAACTGATGATCGCGACCGCAACCGTGTCCGCACGATCGTCGTGTGTGAAGTCCCGGCCCGAGATGATCGGAATCCCGAGGGTCGAGAAGTAGGCTGGTGACGCGGATCGCATCAATCCCAGCGACGCTCGCTGAGCGGACGGACGGCACCATCAGCACGGGCGAAGGGCGCGCGAGAGTTGAAGCGCTCGTACTTCGGAACCGAGGCGAACAGCGTGGTTGCGCGACCGTCGAGCGAGTGCCCGTAGACGCGGCCGAGTTGCTCCGGCCTGGCATACGGTATCGGCGTCAGGAAGAGCGCGTGAATCAGCGTGAAGATGCTGATGTTGACGCCAATCCCGAGCGCGAGCGCCAGCACGGCGACGCACGTGAAAACCGGGTTGCGCCGCAGCGTACGAAGGGCATAGCGCAGATCCTGGAGAGCACAGGACATGGACCACTCCTGACGACAGTATTCAGGGCTGGGCGATCCGCGCCGGAACCAAGTCGCCATTGGACCCGCCTGTGCGGGCGTGGTCAACGGTCCTGACGCCATCACGCAGACCTGCGCGCCGAGTGCCATGCTTCCATGAGCCAGGCTTCGTTCTTCCTCACGTACACGATCGTGAATCGCAGCGGCACGTGCTGGGCCTGCCCCGCTACGACGACGTCCACATCTGACTGACCCGTCAGAATCGCCACGTCCGGCGTCGGAAAACGCACGCGAACGTCCTGATGCTTCAGGCTGCGGTATACGACGCGGCCGCTGCGAAGATCGCCGAGCAGCTTGTCCTTGCTGTCGACCACCGCGCTCGAGTGCGTATAGGTCAACGTAGGCGACAGCATTTCAGCGAACTGATCCAGCTTTCCCGACACCAGATACTCCACCCGTTGCTGTTCTCTTTTCAGCAGCTCTTCGGGGTCAGCTGCGGTCTGCTGCCACCCGCTCAGAAACAACGCTGTCGCGCAGACGAGAAAAATGAAAGGCATTGTCACGCTCCCGTAATGGACTTACGCCGGCCTGGGGATGGTATCGCCAGCTTCCCCTTGCCTCCAACCGCCTTGACCGATATCCTCTCGCCGCATACTGGGATCACCGTCAACGGAGGCATACGATGCAAGGCACCGAGAACGCGTCGCGCCGATCTGTCCTGAGGACGTTTTTCGCGTCGCTGGCGGCCGGCGTCGGCCTGTCAGGCGTGGCTCAGGCCCAGAGCCAGAGCCCCGACACCACAAAGAAGACCTCGACCGACAGCCAGCCCAAGGGCGACAAGCCGCCGCTCTTCTCCGGGTGGGTCACCTACGGGAACCTCGTGTTCGTGGCGGGCAAGGGCCACCACACACCGGGCGACATAACCGTCCACACGACGTCGGTGCTCGATCAGATCGAGGCGGAGCTCAAAAAGGCCGGTTCGTCGATGGACAAGGTCCTGAAGGTGAACGTGTACCTGCACGACCTGAACGACTACGACGGGATGAACGCGGTGTTTCGCGGCCGCTTCGGTCCCAATCCCCCCGTGCGGACGACGATTGCCGCCTACGGAGGAATCCCGGGGAACTCGCTGGTTGAAATCGACTGTATCGCTGCCCGTTGAGATGGACACGTCCGCCACGTTCTGCGCCGCGTTGACCGCGTTGTGCCTGATCGCGCCGGCAACTGGCTATGATGGCGGCGTGCAGCCACGACCGGGGGAACGGCCGCGTTTGTCCGTGAGGCCGGCAGACGACTTCGACCTGAGCGGCACCGGCGAACACGGGGCGTGGGGACGGATCGACTGGACGCCGCTCCGCCGGCGCCAGCCGGACGGCCACCCGTACGACACGCGATTCAAGATGCTCTACTCGAACACCGGCCTCTATTTTCTGATGGATGGCACGGACCGGATCCTCACCGCCACCATGACCGAAGACTTCATGAACCTGTGGACCGAGGACGTGTTCGAGGTGTTCCTGTGGACCGACGAACGCCATCCCGTGTACTTCGAGTACGAGATCTCCCCGCTCAATCACGAGCTTCCGATTCTCATTCCGAATTTCGGCGGCCAGTTCCTCGGCTGGCGGCCATGGCGCTACGACCGCGATCGTCTGACCCGGAAGGCCACCAGCACCCTGGGGGGACCGAAGCAGTCGCTCGCAGCCATTCAGGGGTGGCGCGCGGAATTCTTCATCCCGTATACACTGCTGAACCCGCTGCAGAACGTTCCGCCGAAGCCCGGCACGCGTTGGCGCGGCAACTTCTACCGGATGGACCATGACGAGGGGAAGCGCACGCAGTGGGACTGGGCACCCGTAGGCGACAGCTTCCACGAGTACGAGAAATTCGGCGACTTGCTTTTCGTCGATCGTTGAACAAGGTTGCCCGTAAGGGGGTACAGGATGTGGAGCCGAAGGCGTTTTCTGGAGTCCATCTCGGGATTTCCGCTGGTGGGCGGACTGGTGGCCGCCACCACCGCGCCTGCCGCTGCTGCACGCGGCGGACGGGACTACCTCCACGAGCTGGGGGTGCGCCCCTTCATCAATGCGGCGGGAACGTACACGGCCATGACCGCATCGCTCATGCTTCCTGAAGTACTAGAGGCGATCACCTATGCCTCCAAACATTACGTGATGCTGGACGAGCTGCACGACAAGGTTGGCGAGCGCATTGCCAGCCGGCTGCGCTGCGAGGCCGCGATGGTGACCTCGGGCGCCGCCGCCGCTCTGACCCTGGGCACGGCCGGCGTACTCACGGGGACGGACCGGCAGAAGATGGTCGACCTTCCCGACCTCACCGGGATGAAGAGCGAAGTCATCATTCAGAAGTCGCACCGCTTCGGCTACGACCACGCCGTGCGCAACTGCGGCGTGCGACTCGTCGAGGTGGAGACGCGCGAGGATCTGGAGCGTGCGGTCACCGAGAAGACCGCGATGATGATCTTCTACAACAACAACAATAAGGTAGGGCGGATCCAGGACGAAGAGTTCGTCCAGCTCGGAAAGAAGCACTCCGTCCCCACCCTCAACGATGCTGCGGCCGATGTGCCGCCGGTCGACAACCTCTGGAAGTACACCGGCATGGGCTTCGATCTCGTGGCGTTCTCGGGGGGGAAGGGCCTGCGCGGGCCGCAGAGCGCCGGCCTGCTGCTCGGCAGGAAGGACCTGATTGCGGCCGCCCGCCTGAACGCACCCCCCAACGGCAACACGGTCGGGCGAGGCATGAAGGTCAACAAGGAAGAGATGCTCGGGATGCTCGCGGCGCTGGAGGCCTATCTCGGCAAAGATCACGCGCGGGAGCAGCGCGACTTCGAGAAGCGCGCCGAGACGATTCGCAGCAGCGCGGCATCCGTGCCTGGCGTGAAGGCCGAGGTCTTCGTGCCCGACGTCGCGAATCATGTTCCTCACATCCGGATCTCGTGGGATACCGCGGCAGCAGCACTGACTGCGGCCGACGTCGTCAAGGCCCTGCGCGATGGAGAGCCATCGATCGGGACGCGGTCTGAAGAGGAAACCGTGGTCGTCGGAGTCTGGATGATGCGGCCGGGCGAGGAGAAAGTCGTCGCCCGGCGCCTTCGACAAGTGCTGGAGAAAAAGGCGTAGAGTGCGGCGCACCGCTCCGCTGCTGTTGGCATTCCTGCTTGTTGCCTCGAGTCCGGAGCGGCCCTCCTCGGCCGCCCAGGACCCGGCCCCGGTGCGCTTCCCGGCCGATGTGGCGGCCAGAAACGATATCGTGCTCGAGAATCGTGTCCTCGTTCGTATGCGGGACGGCGTCACGCTTTACGCGGATGTGTATCGACCCGTCGGCGACGGACGGCATCCGGTCATCCTCTCGATTACCCCCTACAGCACGGAGCGCTTTCCAACTGCCTACGACGCGGCGGTGTACTTTGCGCAGCGTGGCTATGTTTACGTCTTTCAGGACGTGCGGGGACGCCACGAATCGGATGGTGTCTGGGAGCCCTTCTTCAACGACGAGAAAGACGGTTACGACACTATCGAGTGGGCGGCCAGGCAGCGCTGGTCCGACGGCAGGGTGGCGATGCAGGGCGGCTCCTATCTTGGGCAGAATCAGTGGCGCGCCGCCCAGGCCGCGCCGCCCAGCCTCGTCACCATCTTCCCGATGGTGGCGTCCACGAGCATCTATCACGACTGGATCACGCTCAACGGCGGCTGGCGCCTCTCCTTCAACTTCGGCTGGGGACCCGTGCGCCAGGAAGGGCGCATCATGCAGAACCCCGGGCCTCACACCGTCGAGGGGCTTCGCGCGATCCACTACGACCAGGTCCAGCGGCATCTGCCTCTCACAACCATGCAGAACCTCGTCGGTCGCAAGGCGAAGTTTTACGACGACTGGCTGGCGAATCCCGACTACAACGGCTATTGGAAGCCCCTGAACGTCGAAGAAATGTTCGAAAAAATCTCGGTCCCGGTCCATACCCTGGGCGGCTGGTTCGACATCTTCAGCCAGGGCACGTTGCGCGGCTACGTGGGGATGAGCCAGAAAGGGGCCACGGAAAAGGCCCGTCGTATGAGCCACCTCGTGATTGGCCCCTGGGGACACGGTCCTTCGCAGAAGACCGGGGCGCTCGATTTCGGACCCACTGCCAACGTAGACGCGCTGCCGCTTCAGCTTCGTTGGTACGACTACTGGCTCAAGGGAATCGACATCGGGCTCGCGGCCGAACCTCCCGTCAAGCTGTTCGTCATGGGCCGCAACGAGTGGGTGTACGAACGCGAGTATCCTCTCGCCCGAACGAGTTACCGCCCCTTCTACTTCACGAGCGGCGGGAACGCGAATAGAGACCGCGGCGACGGCCGTCTGACCTGGGAGAAGCCGACCGGTTCCTCCGCTCCCGATCGCTTCCGGTACGATCCGGATGATCCCGTTCCCTCGCTTGGCGGAAACAACTGCTGCGGTACGCCCACATCTGCCGGACCGCAGGACCAGCGCCCGATCGAGGGTCGCCAGGATGTGCTGATCTACACCTCCGACGTCTTTCAGGACGAGATCGAGGCCACAGGTCCCGTGAAAGTGGTCGTTTACGCATCTTCCGACTCGGCCGACACCGACTTCGTGGCCAAGCTCGTGGACGTGTATCCCGACGGGTCGAGCTACAACATGGCGGAGGGAATCGTGCGGGCGCGCTACCGCGAGAGCGTCAGCAAGCCCAGCCTTCTGACGCCGGGGCAGGTATATCGATTCGAAATCGATTTAGTCGGAACGTCGATCGCGTTTCAGAAGGGGCACCGACTCAGGGTCCACGTGACCAGCAGCCACTTCCCCCAGTTCGATCGCCACCCGAACACCGGTGCGACCTTTGGCGCTACGGACAAAGTCAAGGTGGCGCAACAGACCGTGTACCACGATTCGGAACGCCCTTCCCACATCCTCTTGCCTGTGATTCCACCGAGGCGGCGATGAATCGTCGCACCTTCGTGTTCAGCGCAACGCTGGGGGCCCTGAACCTCGGGCTGGGACGCCTGTCGTTCGGGCAGGGACGCTCGCGGCTCGAGTCTCTCGAAATCGACGTGCATGCACCCGACCTGCCTCTTTCCCCGCTCGGCATGCCCGGCCTTTTTCCCGGCAAAGTAGTCGAGGTGTTCCACGAGGAATCGATTGTCGATCGCCGTGTGTCGCGGGCGGCGATTCACACCATGCTGGAAGACGGCATGAAGGCGCTGACCGGAGAATCGATCTCACGCAATGCCTGGGCGCGATTCGTGGTGCCCGCGGATGTCGTGGCCATCAAGGTGAACCCCTCCGGCGTTCCGGGAACGGTCAGCTCGATCCCGCTGGTCCGCGAAGTCATCCAGGCGCTGAACTCGGTCGGTGTTCCGAACAAGAACATCATCGTCTACGACAGGAATTCGAATCAGCTGGAGGTGAACGGCTATCACGCGCTCGTTCCGCCAGGCGTCCGGGTCGTCGGGCTCGATCAGCGCTGGTCCGTTGAAGGAGAGACACGCGGCGGGTACGATCCGAATGTGTTCTGCGAGATGGACTGCTTCGGAGAGCGCGAAACGCGATCGTATCTCGCCAGTGTGGTGGCCACCGACGCCACCAAGATCATCAACCTGCCATGTCTGAAGGAACACAACGCTTCCGGCGTGACCGGCTGCCTCAAGAACCTCGCGTACGGCTCTTTCAACAACGTCGCACGTACGCACGTCGACCCCAAAACCTACACCGACCCGGTGATCGCCGTGATGTGCACCGCTGCTCCGCTGCGCTCGAAGGCCGTCCTTCACATCATGGACGGGATTCGCGCGGTGTACCACAGTGGTCCCTTTGCCTGGAATCCGGATTTCGTCTGGGAGGCGAAAACGCTCCTGATCGGCACCGACCCGGTGGCGGTGGACCGGATTGAGCTCGAAATCGTGGAGCGGAAACGGCGAGAGGTTGGCGTCCCCTCGCTCTGGGATCACAACCCCGAATACCTCGGGACGAGCGCCGACATGCAGCGAAGTGCCCGCAAGAGCCCGTACTACCGGGAGCCGGGGCACATCAGGACCGCTGCGGAGCTTGGACTGGGCAAATGGGAGCTGAACCAGATCGATCACCGAAAGTTGCGGGTCGTCTGATGATCTCGGGCCTCGTGCCTCCTGTCTCCTGACTTTTCCAGGATCCATGGCTCAGAACGCAATGAACTGGGTGACCCTGCTGGCGGCGAACGATCGCCGCGGGAAGACTTCTGGTGCCCGCAGAACGGGACCGGACGAGTTGATCTGGAAGCTCGCGCTGCCCGAATCCGTTCGATCGAGCCCCGTACTCAGCGACGGTGTGGTGTACGTCACCTGTCGCGACGGACACCTTTATGCGCTCGACAGCCGAACGGGAAAGGAGCGCTGGAAATTCCGGGCCGGCGCGGCGATCGATTCGACCCCGTCGATCTCGGGACACCTGGTGCTGTTCGGGTCCGACGACGGATCGCTCTACGCGGTGGACCGCACCGCCGGGCGGCTTTACTGGAGGGCGGAAGCTGGAGGGGCGATCTGGACCTCACCGGTAATCCACGACGACAGCGTGTATTTCGGCTCCACTGACGGCGCGTTCAGGGCCGCCGACCGGAGTACAGGGAAGATCCGCTGGAGCCGCCAGATGGAAGGGCGCATCTGCTCCACCGCGTACGCGTCCGGACAACTGGTCTACTTCGGGTGCAGTGACGGACGCATCTATGCGCTCGAGGGCTCTTCCGGAAAGGACGCCTGGATCCATCAGGCCGGCGATGCGGTCATCGCCTCACCCGCGGTGGCTGACGGCGTGCTCCTCGCTGGTTCGGAGGACTACTTCTTTTACGCGCTCGACGCCGCAACCGGCAGGGTTCGTTGGAAGTTCGAGACCGATCTCGGCATCTATTCGTCAGCCGCCGTTACGGGCGGAAGGGTCTTCTTCGGTGGCAAGAACGGCTACCTCTACGCGATCGCTCTCGCCGACGGGAAGGAAATCTGGAAATCGAAGCCGCTCCGCACGCTGACCGCGCCTCCCGTCGCTGGCGATTCGATCGTCTGCATCCAGACCTTCTATGGCGCGACACAGGCGTACGACACGAGCACCGGTGAAGAGCTCTGGCGCGCCAATCTTGGCGGTTCTCTTCAGTCCACCCCGATCGTGACCGACGACGCGGTCTACATCGCCACTTATCCGGGCGTGCTCTATGCGCTTCGGTAACCAACGAGGTTTCGCGGTCGCTCTCCTGCTCCTCACGCAGTCGGCGTGGGCACAGACCGAGCCTGTCGCGCCCGTTCACCAGCAGCGCTACTGCATGGGAACGATGTTCGACATCATCGTGTATCACGTGCCCCGGGGGGACGCGGAGCGGGCGATTCATGAGGCCTTCGAGGAGATCACCCGCCTCGATCACGTGCTGAGCCACTTCAAGCCGGACAGCGATCTGTCGAAACTCGTTCGCGAGGCGCGCAGAGGTTCCGTAGCCGTCGGGCCCAGCCTGTACGACGTCCTCCAGCAATCCATCATCGTGTCGCGCCGCTCGGGCGGGACGTTCG
>JAIVJE010000556.1 GCA_020200195.1 Acidobacteriota bacterium
GACCTACTCATCGCGACGTGCAGCAACTTTACGCAGTACGGCGTTGCCTATCTCGAGACGGAAGCCGCGGTGCTCGGCGAGGCGAAGCACCACGACGAAGTCGCGCGCCTGAACCTGCGCGCGCTCAAGCTGTACATGCGCGCCAAGAACTACTGCCTGCGCGCGATGGAGGTCCGGTTCGCCGGAATCGGGCCGAAGCTCTTGACGGATCCGGTGCCTGCCCTGGCGAAGGCCAAAAAGAAAGACGTTCCATTGCTCTACTGGATGGCCGCGTCGTGGGGATCGGCCATCGGCCTCGGCCTCGACAAGCCGGATCTCGTGATCGACATGCCGGCAGTCCGGGCACTGGCCGAACGCGCGCTCGCATTAGACGAGTCGTGGAGCAGGGGCGCGCTCCACGAGATGTTCATCTCCCTCGACAGCTTGCCGGCCGCGCTCGGTGGCTCGCCGGACCGCGCCCGCGATCACTTCAAGCGCGCGCTGGAGCTGCAGCAGGGGTTGTCGCCGGGACCGTATGTTGCGTTGGCGATGGGTGTGTCCATGCCGGCGCAGGATCGCCCGGAATTTGAAAAGCTGATCGCGCAGGCGCTTGCGATCGACCCGGAGAAGGATCCGAAGAACCGGCTCGTGACCCTCGTACAACAGCGTCGCGCGCGCGCCCTGCTGGACCATATCGACACCCTGTTCACGACGAAATGAGGCGCGATCCATCACGCGTTCCGTTATTCAAGGAGACTCAAACTATGTCAGGCCTGAAACGATTCCTGCTTCTTTCAGGAATCGCAATAGCGATCGCTCCGCTCGTCGCGGCACCTGTCGATATCAAGCTCGCCACCCTCGCGCCAGCGAACACGACATGGCACAAGGCCTTGCTCGACATGGGAAGCACATGGAGTAAAGAGACGCAGGGACGGGTGACATTGACCGTCTTTCCGGGCGGTGTCCAGGGCGAAGAGTTGACCACGATCCGAAAAATGCGGCCTGGTATCGAAACCCTCCACGCAGCGTTCCTCACCGCCGCGGGCCTGTCCGAGCTGGATGAGGCCTTCAACGTCTTCGCAATGCCCTTCTTCCTGGAATCAGACGAGGAGGCGCTGGCCGTCGAGAAAAAGCTCACACCGCTCGTCGAGCAGAAGCTGCACGCGAAGGGCTTTCACTTTTTGAGCTGGGGAACCGGCGGCTGGGTCCAGATCTTCTCGAAGAGGCCGCTCCGCACGCTGGCCGATGTGAAGGCGGCGAAGCTCTTCACGACGAAGGGCGATGACAAATGGCTGCAGTGGTACGTCGCGAACGGATTCCATCCTGTTGCGCTGCTTCCGGCTGATATTCCCGCGCAGTTGAAGCTGACGACCGGCCTGATCGACACGGCGCCCAACCCGCCGTACCTGGCGCTCTCGCTGCAGATTTTTCGCGACGCGAAGTACATGCTCAACCTCCACATCGCGCCGCTCACCGGCGCGCTGATCATGTCCAACACTGCATGGAACCGAATCGCGCCGGAGGATCGCGCGAAGGTGACGGCCGCCGCTCAAGCGCTCGAGAAGCGTGTGCGCGCCGAAGCCCCGGTCCAGGATGCGGAGTCCGTCAAGCAGATGGCGGCGCGCGGTCTGCAGGTCATCACGCTCGACGCACAGGCCGCCGCGGAGTTCCGCACGGCCGCCAACCAGCTCATGGGCACGATGCGCGGCGGGATGGTGCCAGCCGATGTCTACGACATGGCCGTGCAGGCGCGTGACGAGTTCAGAAAAGCCAAAGGCAAGTAGCGGTTGAAGACCCTGGTCCATCAGACCGAGAACCGCATCGCCAGCCTTGCCCTCGGCGGCATCATGGTGCTGCCGCTCGCCGAGATCGCGTCGCGCAAGTTCCTCGGGGCCGCGATTCCGGGCTCTGGCGCCGTCGCCTCGGCCCTTACGCTGTGGCTCGGAATGCTGGGCGCGGCCATCGCCGCCCGCGATGGCAAACTGCTTACGCTTGCCACCGGGGAGTTCCTACCGAAAGGACCGGCCGGCGCAATCGCGCACGTCTTCTCTGGAATGGTCGGCGCGATGGTCGCGACGATCTTCGCGATGGGCGGGAG
>JAIVJE010000557.1 GCA_020200195.1 Acidobacteriota bacterium
ACTCAGACATAACTCGCCAACGGTGTGGAGCAGGTACGTCAGCGTCAGCCACAGCGGGCTGACCTGAACACCCTGCTCGGCGAGACGCGCGGCGACGATCAGGATCGCGAACCCTGCGCCGACGAACACCAGGCCCAGGGCGAACTTGGCCGGGCTCGAGGGTTCCCGCCGCGCGGAGGCCAGGCGAAACCACAACCAGGCAAAGACGGGAGCGAGGGTGAAGATGAACAGCGAATTCAGCGATTGAAACCAGCTGCTCGGGAACGTCCACCCGATCAGCTCTGTGCGCGTGTTGCGATCCGCAAACAGATTGAGTGTCGAGCCGGCCTGCTCGAATACGGACCAGAACAGCGCGGCGGCGAAAAACAGCACGCCGATGGCATAGAGGCGCCGGCGTTCCTCCACCGTCCAGTCGCCGCCAAAAAACAACCACGCAAAAAACCCGACGGTGATGATCAACAGGAGATAGCCGGCGCCGTCGGCGATTTGCTTCGCCGTGATGGGCACGACACCGGAGTACGCGCCGATCGCCAGCGCACCGAGGACCGCCAGCGTCAGGCCGCCCATGAGCCAGGCCCGGTTCTTCAGACGCACCGCGGCTTCAGGTGATGCAGCGGGCGCCGGATGCAATCCCGCGGTCCCGAGGTATTTGCTGCCGGCGACGTACTGAATCACCCCGAGCACCATGCCGAACCCCGCCGCGGCGAAGCCGAGGTGCCAGTTGACGCGTTGCCCCAGGTATCCGCAGACCAACGGCGCGATGAACGCGCCGAGATTGATCCCCATGTAGAAGATGGAAAAACCGGAGTCGCGGCGGATGTCGTCTTTGCCGTACAGGGCGCCGACGATCACGCTGACGTTGCCCTTCAGGAGTCCCGTGCCGATGACGATCAGGAACAGCCCGAGGTAGAACGTCGCGAGCGACGGGACCGCCATGCTGAAATGCCCGCACGCGATGATGATGCCGCCGTAGAGCACCGCGCGTCGCTGTCCGATCAAGCGGTCGGCGATCCACCCGCCGGGCAACGTGGTCATGTACACCATCGAGGTGTAGAGACCGTAGATGGCGCCCGCGAGGGCCGTTTCGAAGCCGAGGCCTCCGGCCGCAATCGGCGCCGTCATGAAGAGGATGAGCAGCGCGCGCATGCCGTAGTAGCTGAAACGCTCCCACATCTCGGTGAAGAAGAGCGTCGAGAGTCCCCGGGGATGCCCGAAGAAGGAGCGGTCGTGCGCGGCGGGGCCTGGCGGCGGGCCGGGAACGGCCGGAATCGCGGCTTCGACCATGGGCGTCAAGCATACACGACTGTGTTACTTTGCCTGACTCATGTCCCTCTATCTCATCGCGGTGATCGCGTATCTCGCGGCGCTTGCGGCCGTCGCGTACTGGCGATCCCGCACCGTCACCACGGGAGATGACTTTCTCGTCGCCGGCCGGACGCTCCCGGCGCACGTGCTCGTCTTCACGCTGCTGTCGACATGGATCGGATCCGGCAGTCTCTTTGCGGGCGCCGGGCTCGGCTATCGCGTGGGGTTTGCCGCGCTGTGGCAGTCCGCCGGCGCGTGGGTGGGCATCGCGCTCATCTATTTCATCGCACCGCGCGTGCGCCGGATCGCGCAATACACCGTCCCCGACATTCTGGAGCTGCGCTATGGGCCCGCGGCGCGCGTCCTCGGCACCATCACCATCGTCCTTGCGTACACCACCATTGCCGCGTACCAGTTCCGCGGCGGCGGCCGACTGCTGCAGGTGGTCTCGGGGCTCGATTCGCGCACCGGTGCGCTCGTCACGGCGGCCTTCTGCGTCGCGTACACGGTGTTCGCCGGCATGTCGTCGCTTGCGTATCTCGACATCGCCAATGGCGTGATGATGCTGGTCGGCGTCGGTCTCGCGGTTGTCTATCTCGTCGGCCATGCGGGCGGTACAGGTCCGGCGCTCGCAGCGCTGCGCCCCGACCAGCTGACGGTCTTCGGGACTATCTCGCCACTTGACGCACTCGCACTGTTCCTGCCGACGATGTTCCTGCTGCTCGGCGAAGCGAACATGTACCAGAAGTTCTTTTCCGCCAGGAATGAGCG
>JAIVJE010000270.1 GCA_020200195.1 Acidobacteriota bacterium
ACGTATATCGGGTGATCGCATCAACGATGTCGAAACCCGCCAATATGTGAGAACCGTTAGGTGGATTCTTCTGCGTGCCGGCGCGCTCTGGGCGCGATTGCTGCACAGGCTGCGCGTGTGCGTTCGCCGGTTAACGGGCAAGTCCCCTTCCACCAAGACTTCGGCCATGCCGGTCACACCAGATATCGTTCCCGTCTATCTGCACCCCCATGCGGCAGCCAATGAACCGGTGACGCTGCACCAAGGGCCGGTTGCCATTCAGGGTGGCAACACCGGCACAGGAGCCTTGACGCTCCGCTGGCTTCCTTCGACGGGTTTGCGGCTGGAGGCCGATCTGAACTCCACGACGCCCGGCCCGAAACAAGCATCCGCCTTCGGATTTCCGCCGCATGTCGCCGATCTTCGGTATGGCGGCTGGCGCATCCGGCTGACCGCCGTCCAGCAGTTCCGGGAGATCTTCAAGAGCCTCGGGGAGACCGGCGGCTACGCCTTCACTCACCTCGGGCGGCTCGAGCGCGACGGCAGTTCGCTGTTTGGTACCAGGAGCTCGCACTTCTCTACCTCCTCGACCACGCCGGCGAATACAGGAACCGGCTCACTGCCGAATGGCTAGGCGAGGTGGAGAGAGTCCCGTGGGTGTAACGGCTTTCCTGGCACATCGCGGCCGACGTCTCTGCCTTTCGGACCTTGGCCGCGAGACCATCTGTTCCTTTGCGTTTCTTGATCGGATGTTGAGACTGCCCCCTTGGTCGCCCTGATTTGACCATCATACCCAAATCGGGCATAATGATGCCCATATTGGGTGTGAAGTCTGGCTCTCGTCGATCTGGCCGCAAAAGCTTGGCGGATGCTCTGTTGACCAAGACACAGCAGCGCGTTCTCGGCGTGCTTTTCGGCCAGCCCGAGCGTAGCTTCTATGCCACGGAGCTGATTCGAGACGCCGGCACCGGCTCTGGAGCGGCGCAGCGCGAACTCGCGCGGCTTGAGGCGAGCGGGCTGATCGTGGCCCGACGGATTGGCCACCAGAAGCACTACCAGGCCAACGCGGCATCACCGCTCTTTTCGGAACTACGCAGTATCGTGCTCAAAACGGTCGGGCTCGCGGAGCCCCTGCGAGATGCCCTGAAACCCCTGTCGCCGTTCATTCGCGCAGCCTTCGTGTACGGGTCCGTGGCCAAGGCGACTGACCAATCGGCAAGCGACATCGACTTGATGATTATTAGCGACAGCGTCACGTACGGCGAAGTCTTCGGCGCCCTTGAGCGGGTCACGCGCACCGTGGGTCGGAAGGTCAACCCCACGGTGTATACGGCCGCCGAATTTTCAAAGCGCGCTCGAACGGAAAACGCGTTCGTGACGCGGGTGCTTGAGCAGCCGAAAATCTGGGTGATTGGATCGGAAGATGACCTCCCCGTCGCCGCTTGAGCGCCTCGCAGGGCCGGGGAACGTCCTCGCCAAGGAACCTCCCGATGCGAAGGAGTTTGCGGGGCTGGTGCGCTCCGGCTCGGCACGGCTGAAAGACGCCGAGAACGAAGCGAACTCGCTGGACAGCAGGTTCGATCTCGCCTACAGCGCGGCTCATGCACTCTGTCTAGCAGCGCTCCGGCACCAGGGATTCCGGCCATCGAAACGATACGTCGTGTTTCAGTTGCTCCCGGACACTCTTGGGCTGGGACCGGAGGTCTGGCGAGTTCTATCGAAGTGCCACGATATGCGGAATCGTACCGAGTACGAAGGCGTCCTCGACGTGCGTCGGTTGGGCCACGACGTATCTCAAGAAGGCGGGTCTCCTCCAGGCCGTTGGCCGAGGACGTTTTGAGGTGACCGATCGCGGCAGGGATGTTCTCGCTGCCCAGCCAGATGCTATTGACATCGCTTTTTTGGAGAGTCGTTTCCCGGAGGTTGTCGAATTTAGAAAGGCCCGGCCGAAGACCGATGCTCAGGGCGAGGACGCCCCTGCGGACTTCAACGCTGATGGCACTTGGAACCAGCGTGAGGGAATCGAAGAGCGAGTTCGCCAGATGATGGAGGCTTCGATCCCCGACGAGCCTCTGCGGCGGGCGGCCTTGCAGTTTCTTGCGGCAGCGATCGAAAACGCGGACGAGGAACGTAATGACGGGTGGTGCCTGCGCGACACCGGCAAGGGACTTCGCCTCATGACGGGTCGTCTGCTTGCCTGCGAGGTTGCACGCTCGAAAATGCGCGTCAGCGTGATCGGACCTGTTAGTGACGAGGTACGCGTCACTCTTGGATCGGACCCGGAGACCGACGAGGAATTCAAAAAGCTGCCCGGAGGATTACTCCTCACATTCCCCGTCGAGCACGCGTCGAAGGCACAAGAGCTCTTGAGCGATGCATTCAACAGCTTCGTCGACATAGCTATGGCTCGGATCCGTAGGCGCGTCAGCCTTGAAGATCATGTCCCCGAGGCAGTCGCCTATGTCGCCCGGTTGGTGGGACGTGACTTGCCCCAGCCGGACCCACTCACTGAGTCAAAGGAATCCTCAGAGCCAGACGAGGATTTGGATGAGGAGGACGCGACGGCGTCACGAGAACCGCGAGTTCGAGGGCGTGCGCCAATCTTCGAACACGGTCAGCGCTCGATTGCGTCGCTGGTAAGCGACATCGAGCGCGAGGTGATCGCTTTGCCAGACTTGCAGCGGCCGTTTGTGTGGGAAGACACAAAGGTGCGCGATCTCCTCGACTCATTGTTTGTTGGATTTCCAGTGGGAACTCTCGTCCTGTGGCATACCTCGACCGACAGAGAAGCGCGTGCGCTCGGAGGAGATCGACCAGGCCTTCGCGCGACGACGCTGGTCATCGATGGCCAGCAACGTCTCACGTCGCTCTATTCGGTGATGCGAGGCGTGGAAGTAATCGATAAAGACGGGTCACCGAGAAAGATATCGATCGCGTTTCGGCCTCGCGACGGACGATTCGAGGTCGCTGACGCAGCTATTCGCAACGACCCTGCATTCCTTCCGAACGTGACCGACCTATGGAGCGGTGCCCGTCCTGAGCCGCAACTGCGGCGCGACATTATCAACGCTCTCCGGGACAAGGGGCGGGCCGTCGATGAGAAATACGAGGACGCCGTCGAGCGGAACCTCGACCGTGCCCATTCAATCGCCGACTACCGTTTCCCGACAGTTGATATTCGAAAGACTGCGACAACGCACGTGGAGGAAGCCACAGAAGAAGACGTCGCCGAAATTTTCGTCCGCATCAACAATCAGGGAACGCGCCTCGGACAAGCTGATTTTGTCCTAACCCTGCTGTCTGTGTATCAC
>JAIVJE010000271.1 GCA_020200195.1 Acidobacteriota bacterium
TCTTCGGGTTGTCCGGCACAGGCAAAACCACGCTGTCGTCGGATCCGGAGCGGCGGCTGATCGGCGACGACGAGCACGGCTGGAGCGAAGACGGGGTGTTCAACATCGAAGGGGGCTGCTACGCGAAGATGATTCGCCTGTCGGCCGAGGCGGAGCCTCAGATCTACGCTACGACCGAGCGGTTCGGAACAGTGCTCGAGAACGTCAAGATGGACATGAGCGCGAGGACGCTCGATCTGGACGACGATTCCCTCACGGAGAACACGCGCGGCGCGTACCCGATCGAGTTCATCGACAACCACCTGCCGTCCGGGCAGGCGGGGCACCCACGCCACATCATCATGCTCACCGCGGACGCGTTCGGCGTGCTGCCGCCGATCGCGCGGCTGTCCCCGGCCGGCGCGATGTATCACTTCCTCTCCGGCTACACCGCTAAGGTCGCCGGCACGGAAAAAGGGGTGACCGAGCCGAAGGCAACCTTCAGCACGTGCTTCGGCGCGCCGTTCATGGTCCTGCATCCGACGGTCTACGCCAAGTTCCTCGGCGAACGGATCGCGCGGCACAACGCCCGCGTGTGGCTCGTGAACACCGGATGGAGCGGCGGGCCATACGGGGTTGGCGCGCGAATGAAGATCGCCCATACGCGTGCGATGATTCGAGCCGCGCTCACCGGGCTGCTCGACGACGTGTCGTACGACACCGATCCGGTGTTCAATCTCGACGTGCCGCGAAGCGTCCCGGGCGTGCCATCGGAGGTGCTGAAGCCCCGAAACACGTGGCCCGATCAGGCCGCGTACGACGAGCAAGCCAGGAAGCTCGCAGGCATGTTCACGGAGAACTTCAGGGCTTTCGAGGACGACGCGACACCCGAGGTCGCGGCGTCGGGACCCAGGCAGGGATGAACGCTCTGGAGCCGGTCATCGGCCTCGAGATCCACGCCCAGCTCCTGACGGCCACCAAGGCCTTCTGTGGCTGCAGCACCCGGTTCGGCGCCGCGCCAAACATGCAGGTGTGCGCCGTGTGCCTCGGCCTGCCCGGCGCGCTGCCCGTGCTCAATCGCCATGCGGTCGAGTTTGCGGTCCGGGCGGCACACGCGCTCGGGTGCACCCTCCAGCCGGTCTCGATCTTCGCGAGGAAGAACTACTTCTATCCGGACCTTCCGAAGGGATATCAGATTTCTCAGTACGAGCGGCCGCTCGCCACCGATGGAGCGTTGGAGTTCGACAGTCCGTCCGGCCCGAAGCGGGTTGGAATCCTGCGCGTGCACATGGAGGAAGATGCAGGCAAGTCCCTTCATGAAGGATTTGTCGATTCGGATCGGTCAACCTGTCTGGACTTCAACCGGAGCGGCGTCCCGCTCATCGAGATCGTGACACGCCCGGATCTGCGCTCCGCCGCCGACGCCGCCGAGTTTTTCGCGCGGCTGCGAGCCATTCTGGTGTCGATCGGCGTCAACGACGGGAACATGGAAGAGGGCAGTCTGCGTTGCGATGCAAACGTGTCGGTCCGTCCCGCGGGGTCGCCAACGCTCGGCGTCAAGACGGAAGTGAAGAACCTCAACTCGTTCCGCCACGTCCAGCGCGCACTCGAGTACGAAATCGACCGGCATTCCGCCGTATTGCAGTCCGGGCAGACGATCGAGCAGGACACCCGGCTGTGGGACACCGCCTCGGGCCGGACGGTGACGATGCGCGGCAAGGAGGACGCCCACGACTACCGGTACTTTCCGGAGCCGGACCTGGCGCCGCTGGAGCTGGATGCCGCCTGGGTCGAGCAGATTCGCGCATCGCTCCCCGAGCTCCCGGACGCGCGGCGGCGCCGCTTTGTCGCCGAATACGCCATTCCGGACTACGATGCGCGGATTCTGACGCAGTCCGGCGGGCTGTCCCGTTACTTCGAGGCGGCCGCGGCGGCGTGCGGCAACGCCAAGGCGGCGAGCAACTGGATCATGGGGGAGCTGACGCGGAAAATGAACGAAGACGGGATTGGCATCACGGATGTGCCCCTCGACCCGGGACGGTTGGCGGGGTTGATTCAGCT
>JAIVJE010000558.1 GCA_020200195.1 Acidobacteriota bacterium
CACCGATGAAGGCGATCGAGCACGTCGTGGTGCTGATGCTCGAGAACCGCTCCTTCGACCATGTCCTGGGCTCGCTACGGGCGGAGCGCGCCGAAATCGACGGCGTCATGCCGCATATGTGGAACCCGGGCCGCGCCGGAGAGCCGGTCTGCGTCCGACCAACGACCGCGTCGTGCACAAGACCCGACCCTCGGCATGCGCTCGAGAACGTCAGGGATCAGCTGTCGAACGGAAACAGCGGCTTCGTGACGGACTATCACGCAGGGCATCCCTGGATGGACCCCGCAACCGTCCGCCAGGTGATGGACTACTACACGGATGTCGCCATGCCGGTGACGTACGCCCTGGCGAGGAACTACGGGATCTCTGACCGATGGTTCAGCTCGGTCCCCGCGCTGACGTGGCCAAACCGCCTGTTCGCCCATTGCGGCACATCGGCCGGCCGGGTGACGAACGAGCTGCCCGACTGGTTTCAGCTGTTCGACCTCGACACGATCTACGACCGCCTCGATGGCGACTGGGCCTGTTACTGCGACCACTTCCCGCAGATGGTCGTCGTCCAGTCGCTGTGGCGCGAGTTCTGGCGATCGCGACACGCGGACGACAGCCGCTTCCGGAGCATGGAGCAGTTCGTCGCAGACTGCCACGACCTCGGACTTCCCAAGTACAGCTTCATCGAGCCGGTTTATTTCCTCGGCTTCGATCCTCCCGACAACGACGATCACGCGCCACATGACATTCGGAATGGACAGGACCTCATTGCCCAGGTCTACCTCGCGCTGCGCGAGAGTCCGAGCTGGACATCGACCGTCCTGGTGATCACGTACGACGAGCACGGTGGCTTCCACGACCACGTCCCTCCGCCGGTGGATGTGCCTGCACCTGGCGGCTCGGACCATGCCGATGCGGAAGGCGCCTCGTTCGACTTCCGGCGGCTCGGCCCGCGTGTCCCGACGCTGCTGGTCTCGCCTTTCGCGCCGCCGCTGTCGCGGGTCCGGCCCGGACCGTCGAGCGGGTTCTTCGACCACACGTCGCTCATATCCAGCGCGGCAGCCCGGTGGGGATTCGGAGCGTTGACCGGTCGCGATGCCGCGGCGGCGACGTTCTGGCATGCGTTGTCGCTCGCAGAGCCGCGGACAGATGACGAGGCGGCCGTCGCCGCGGCGCGCGCCTGGCTCGAGCGGCGGCGGGCCGAAGCAGAGCCGGAGGCAGCCCGCTTCGGAACTCTCGTCGGCCTTTCCGGGCAGGAGACTGCCGAGCGCGTCGCCGCGGCTGCCACGGAACTGGAGGCCGAGGGCGAACTCAACGACCTGCAGGCCGCCCAGGCGACCCTGGCGAGGATAGTGGCCGCCGGGCAGTCTCCTCCTCGGAGATTGCGGTGGTGTCCAGGAGAGTCATCGAAGGGAGCGTCTTAGGCGCGTTTTCACGCAACCAGGCGTTGAACCGCCGCTCCTGCTCGACGTACGTTTGCGATCCGAACTTTCGCCATGCCGGCCTCGCGGTGAGGCGGCGTACGAGGACCTCGTCGTCGCAGACGACCGCGAGGTAGTGGAGCTCCGCGAAATAGCGCCGCTCCGGGCATGCCTCAAACTGCTCCGGGATGCCACCCACCATGAGCACCACCGGCCGGCCCGCTTGCGCGACATTCTTGGCGATGCGGAGGGAGAGGTTCCGAAAGCGCCGATAGCCGTCCTCCGGCGTATCGAACTCCGAGCGCCAGAGGACGTCACTGTCCAGGCAGACGTAGTCGCGCATGTCCGCGGCCAACCGCAGCGCGACGGATGTCTTCCCTGTGCCGCTCGCCCCCGTGACGATGAATAGCGGCAGACGGACGAACCGCTGCCGATGGCCGCAGTACGGGCAGATAGCAAACGGCCCTGAGGGATCGATGCCCTTCTCGTCCGAGTACTCCCCGCAGCCCGGGCAGACGTTGAACACCGTCTCAGCATGCCACGCGCGCTCCTGGCTTCCGATTTCCGGAGGCCGCAGCACGCAATTCCCGGTGTGGTCGAGTTCGGCTCCCCCGCCGTCCGAGATCGGTCGAACTTGACACTGGTACGTGGACGACTGGAGGGAGCACGATGACCGACCGGATCCTCTCACGGCAATTCCACGCGGCGGAGGGCGCCGAGGCGTGGCGGGTGCTGCCCGGATGCGATCAGCGGGCTCGTGCGTGAGGGCGACGAGCCGCACGTCGACATCCGGGGCGACGGCGTGACTGTCCGGCTCCGGGCGTTCAAGGATGACACCTTCGGCCTCGTGCAGACCGACCTGGATCTCGCACGAGCGGTCGGCACAATGGCCCGCGACATGGGGCTCGCCGCGGATCCGGCGGCGATCCAGAGCCTCTCGGTCATCCCGGGCGCGACCGACAGACCCGCGATCATGTCGTTCTGGCAAGGGGTCCTCGCCTACGACCGACGGCCGGACAGCCCAGACGAGGATCTTGTCGACCGGCACGGACGGCTGGCGCCGTTCTGGTTCGAGCAGATGGACGAGTTGCGCGCCGACGGCGCGGGGACCATCCATCTCGTCGTGTGGGTGCCGTGGGACGAGGCCGAGGCGCGCGTGGCGGCAGGCCTCGCCGCAGGCGGCCGGATGGGCCGACACAATCGCGAGGAGCTCTTCTGGACGCTCGCGGATCCAGCCGGCAACGAGGTGGACGTCGCGACGGCGTCGGCGCCGGATCAGGTCCCGTAGATCGGCTGGAAGCGCGGAAGACCGCGACGGGAGAATTCAGCAACAGCCCAAAACGGGCGTTACCCGAACTGGCGAACGTCCCTCAGCACGCCGACATCCGGCCGGCCCTCGGCCGCAGCGTCCCAGCCGACGAGGTCCGGACGTGCGCCGAACAGCGCGATGACACGACCGTCGCGCTCCGGCCCGCGCTGCAGCCCCGCCTCGACCCGCCAGCCGGCGGCACGTCGCCGAGCAAGCGCTGCGGACGGAGCCTCGAGACCGATCGCGCCGCGCTCTCGTAGGCGCCGCGCCTCGGCCTGGCATCGCGAGTAACTGTCGCGCCCGCCGCTGAGGACGCGTTCCGGGAGCTCGGGCGCCGGCAGGCGGGTGTCCGGGATCTCGACCGCCCACATGGC
>JAIVJE010000317.1 GCA_020200195.1 Acidobacteriota bacterium
GATAGAGATAACCAAACCGGACGCAGGAGATGAGCTCCTGCGGAGAGCCGTTGTAGTCGGTGTAGTAGGCCTCGCGCCGGCCGAGAAGCGCCACGCTCGCGGCGTGGTGGTAATCGTCGTTCCACAGCGCGTCCAGGCCGTAACCGTCGGTCTCCGGGCTGCGGACGAGCGTCGTGTCCTGCGGTTCGTTCTCAGCAGTGATGTATACGCTCCTCGCGCCGGCCGCGGCACGCGCGCTTGCGGCGATCTCGCGCAGGACGTGCGGGGTCGATGCGTCCATGACGTTCTGCGTCGCGTCCAGCCGGAGGCCGTCGAAGTGAAATTCCGCGATCCAGTAGGCAGCGTTCTCGATGAACAGCTCACGCGCCGGGCGCGGGCCTTCGAAGTTGATCGCACGGCCCCAGTCGTTCTTGTGACGGTCGGTGAAATAGTCGGGAGAAAACTCCGCGAGGTAATTGCCGGATGGCCCCAAGTGGTTATAGACGACATCGAGAATGACGCCGAGTCCGGCCGCGTGGGCGCGATCGACGAACGCGCGGAGATCGTCAGGGGTGCCGTACAACCGGGTCGGCGCATAGAGGTTGACGCCGTCGTACCCCCAGCCAAACCGCCCCGCGAAATCGGCGATCGGCATCATCTCGACGATGGTGACGCCGATCCGCGCCAGCTCGTCGAGCTCCGCCAGGGCCGCCTGCCACGTGCCGGCCGGCGTAAAGGTCCCGACGTGCATTTCGTAAATGACCTGGCCGTCGCGGCGCACGCCTTTCCATCCTGCGTCGGACCAACGATAGGCGGACGGATCGATCACAGCAGACGCGCCATGGGGACCGTCCGGCTGAAAACGCGAGACGGGGTCGGGCCGTAATCGATCCCCGTCGAGGCGATACCAGTAGCGAGTGCCTGGGCTGATTCCAGCGATGACGCCAGAGAAAAAACCGTCCGCTTCGCGAGTAAGCGGGACGAGCCGTTGCGCGGCGTCAGAGGAAGGCGTCGATAGTCCGTCAGCCGTCGGTTCCAGGACAAAATCGACCGACTTACAGGAAGGCGCCCAGACACTCGCGCGGGCGCGGCCCTCAGACATCAAGTCTACGCCGGCCGTCAGCCTCACGCGGTCCTGTCGGGTTCGGGTGCGGGGATCGTAGAAGGAATGTTTGCGGATTCGGCGGCCGCCGGGGCGTGCTCTTCGACTCGCCTCTCACTGGGCCGCTCCGGCGCCGGCGAGGACGTGGGCTGCGGTGGCCGTTCATCTGAGACTTGATCGGTTCGCACCGAGGCATCGAACGGAGCGAGTACTTCGTCGATGAGGCCGTACTCCTTGGCTCTCGCCGCATCGAGATAGAAGTCCGTGCGCTTGGTGTCGCGGATAATCTGCCGCAGAGGCTTGCCGGAACGGTCAGCCAGAATGCGATAGATCTGACTCTGCATCTGCTTCAAACGGTCCAGGTGCTGTGCCGCAGCAGTGGTGGACTGCCATCCTGCCCATTTGGCGGGTTCGTGGATCATGATCCACGAGTGTGGGAACGCGAAGCGTTTACCGGGGCTCGCCGCCTGCAGCACCACCGAACCCATCGAGTAGGCCATGCCCTGCACGACGATGGTGATGTCGACGCCCCGCGTAACGAGATGGCGGATCGTGTCGTGAATGGCCAGGCCGTCGGTGACGTTGCCTCCCGCGCTGTTGACGTAAAGAACGATCGGCTTTGCCCCGTCGTTCGCGAGTTCCCGCAGGCGCTCGATGACCGCGCGTGCACTGTCCTTCTCGATGTCGCCGATGAGGTACACGTCCCGCAGCCGCTCCGACTGCTCTTTCCGGACGATGTCCTTGACCGCATCGACCAGTTCGTTCAGCAGGCGATCGTTGATATCACTCATATGCGGGTATCTTGTTCGCACGGCCCGTGCCGTCGAGTGTTCGGGAGGCCACTATGAGAAGCCGCGCGCATTTTAAAGCCCATCCCCTGCATCCCGCGCTGATTCCGTTTCCGTTCGCGTTCCTTACCGGAGCTCTGCTGTTCGACACCATCGGGCTAATTCGAGAGAGTCGCGCGCTCTGGACCACCGGTGCCCATCTGACGATTGCCGGGATCGCCGCTGGCGTGCTCGCAGCGATCCCCGGCATCATTGACTATCTCTATACAGTGCCGCCGGGAAGCTCGGGTAAGAAGCGAGCCACCAGGCATGGCGCGTTGAATATTATCGCGCTGGCCCTCTTTGGAGGTGCGTGGGCCCTCCGCGGGCCCGATTGGTCCCCCTCGCTCGCCTCGACGGCGCTCGAGCTTGTTGGCGCCTCCACCCTCGCATATGCCGGTTGGCTGGGCGGGACGCTCATCACCCGTAATCTCATCAGCGTGGACCATCGGTACGCAAGAGCCGGCAAATGGAAAGAAGAGTGGTTCGCCGGCAAAGCCGGAGAGCCCTTGGTCGTCGCCCACACAGACGACCTCGCCGCTGACCAGATGAAGCTCCTTCACGTGAACGGCCACCGTATCGTGCTTGCCCGGAAGGCCGATCATTTCATCGCGTTCGACGACAGCTGCACACACCGAGGCGGGTCGCTGGCCGGCGGCGTGATGATCGATGGCACCGTGCAATGCCTGTGGCACGGCTCGCAATTCGATGGTTCTACCGGGGGCGTCCGCTGCGGACCCGCAAGACAGCCTATCGGCGCTTACGAGGTGAGGCAAGCGCAGAACGGCGATGTCCTGCTCGTTTCGCCACCGGGATGACGAATTTCTCGGCTGTATGGGTCTCTGAGAAGCTCACCACTTTGACGTCCACGAGCCCGGCGCGCTTGCCCGCCGCCATGGTTTCTCCTTCAGTCACCGGCGCGGCAGCGGCTTTCCCCCTCACCACCCATAAGGCTCCGGCCTGACTCAAGCGGCGCGCGAGCGTACCCAGTTGTTCGAGCGAATCCCGGGTCGACGCGGCGTAGAAGATGATGTCGGCCGGCGGCGCACCGGCTTTCGGAGCGCCGCGCATCGCGCGCGCCCCCCGCTTCGCCAGTTCACGGACGAACTCCTCGTCGTTCAAACCGACGAGGACCACACGCATGCCGGCCTTGACGCCGAGCTTGTCGAGTCGAGACGGCGGGTTCGTGATGCGTGCTGCCCACTTCGCCGCTGACGCGCCGATCTGAAACTCGGCGACGCTTCCCCCAAATCGCACCTCGAGACGTCCGTCCGACGCCGTCGCCGCCTCTATCCCGTTCAGCGGAATGACGAGCCTGAACGGACCTCGGAAGACCAGGTCCTTGTGTTCGAGCCACGCCGTCCCCGGGGCCGTCCGGCCCTCGTATCGCAGTGTGCACGGCGCGTCATACCCCACGGCTGGACTCGACCTTCTTCTTCAGTGATGACATGTAGACACTGATGGTGCCTTCATGACCGAAGACGTAACGGGCCACGAATCGGAACAGCGGATTATAGACCTCGCCGTTTTCGGTGATGGCGAGGGTGGTGCTTCCAGCCGCGGGTATGAGCTCGTAGGTCCACGTGCCGCCGAACGGGAGCGACGGATCCGCGATGCGTACCACCAGCAGTCTCGCCGGCTCGCGACGGTCAACCGCCAAGGTCAGCCGGCCCGAGCTGCCGTGTTCGACCCAGACCATCTGTCCATTGATATCCGGCGGACGCTCCACCTTCGTCACGTCCGGGCGCCACGATGGGAATGCATCGACACGTGTGATCGCGTCCCAGATCGTCTGCGGCGGTACGTCGAAGCGTGCCTCCCGTGTCGCGGTGTGGGCGCGCAGCAACCGCGTCCCGATGATCGCAACCAGCGCGAGGATCACTGCGACGACAATCCCCGCGCCGACCAGCCACTTCATCATCTGTCACCTCCGCTCGCTGCCGCTCCTGCCTGTCCGGCATCGCTCTGAGCCTCCATCTGCTGCTGTGCCGCACGTGCAAGGAGCGCGAGTCCGTAGATCGCTGCGTCGCGATCCGCATCATCCAGACGCTCAACGAGCGCCTCCACCCGTGCCGCATCCAGCACCGACGAGGCCTGACGGAGACGAACACCGGCAGTCGTGAGGCGCAGGTGCACGCGACGACGATCGGCGGTATCGCGGAGCCGCACGACACAGCCTTTGCGCTCCAGTCGATCGATCGACAACGACATCGTTCCGGCGGTCACGCCCATATGGCGCGCCAGGTCGTTCAACGTCGTCGGTTCGACGTCGTCCAGATGGTCGAGGATGCTGGCCTGATGCCGGCTCAACAGTCGGTGTGTCTGCGGATCCCGGACGTGCCGCGTGTGGCAGGCGAAGTAGATACGCGGGTACAGCGCCATGACCTGTTTTGCCGCGTCGACCGGATCCATGAGAGTAAGATGACGAGATTAGTTTGTTTTGTCAAACCAAATTTAATAGCGGTAAATTGTTCTAAACCAGTGACCTGTGTATTCCGTCCAATTGACCGTTGCGGATGGTGGGCCCAAAAACCCTGAGTCTGTGTCCGTTCCTGGGACGTCACGGTTCCGGAACCGGGCACAGCGAGCGACCGGTATCATCCCCAAGCGATTCACAAGCACCTTATCTTCAACATGTTAGACGGCAGGTTACTCGTGGCACAGGGCTTGGGTTATCTGAACTGACGCCGGAGGCTCCTTCGCCCTCCGGAGGTTCAGGACAGAGGCAATCAATGGTCGATATTGCTCGCTCGTCGGACGTCCTCCGCAAGAAGAAGATCCGTCGCGCGCTCTATGGGGGCGCAGCGCTCCTCGTCATTATTTTGATCACCGTGGGGGTGTCCCGGCTCAAGCCCGCCGCTCCTTCGGTTGACCGCGCCACCGTGTGGATCGATACCGTGAAGAAGGGCCCGATGGTTCGGCAGGTGCGAGGGTCTGGCACCCTCGTGCCGGAAGAGATCCGGTGGATTCCCGCAACCACACAGGGCCGGGTTGAGAGAATTCTCCTCCGCCCTGGCGCGAACGTGACGCCCGACACGGTCATCCTGGAACTGACAAATCCGGAGCTGCGGCAGTCGGTGATGGATGCGCAGCTTGGATATCAGTCAGCTCAGGCGGCGTTCCAGAACCGCAAGGCAGAACTCGAAAGCGAGTTGCTCAATCAGGAATCGGATGCGGCGAACATCGAGGCCACCTTCAAGCAGGCGGCGCTGACGCTCGAGGCCAACGAGCAGTTGTACAAGGACGGCCTGGTATCCGAGCTTCAGGTGAAGGGGTTCCGGGGCCAGGTGGACGAGCTCAAAAACCGACTCGCGATTGCGCGCAAGAGGCTCGCGATCGCGAGCGAAGGCGTGAAGTCGCAGGTGGCGCCGCAGGCGGCCGAAGTGGACCAGCGCCGCGCCAACTACGACCTGCGGGTACGTCAGCTCGACGACCTCAAGGTCAAAGCGGGCATGAGCGGCGTGCTGCAGCTGGTGCCGGTCGAAGTCGGCTCGCAGGTCGCACCAGGTACCAACCTCGCGCGGGTGGCGAATCCGACGAACCTGAAGGCGGAGCTGCGGATCGCTGAAACGCAGACGAAAGACATCACCATCGGACAGTTTGCCGAAGTCGATACGCGTAACGGCATCGTGCAGGGCCGCGTCGCCCGCATCGACCCGGCCTCGTCCGGCGGAACGGTCGGCGTCGACGTCATCCTCGACGGGGCACTGCCCGCAGGCGCACGCCCCGACCTGAGCGTCGACGGCACGATCCGTCTCGAAAAGCTCGACGATGTGGTCTTCGTCGGACGCCCGGCCTTCGGCCAGGAACAGAGCACCGTGACGCTGTTCAAGCTGACGCCGGACGGAGAAGCGCATCGCGTTACCGTGCAGCTCGGACGCAGCTCGGTGAATACCATCGAGATTCGCCAGGGACTTCAGCCGGGAGATCAGGTCATCCTCTCGGACATGTCGACGTATGACCAGTTCGAACGGATACGACTGAATTAGCTCTCAGCTTTCAGCCTCAGCTGTCAGCTTCTTCGAGCTGGCGCTGACACGGACTGCTGATTGCTGACGGATGATAGCTGACAGCTGATGGCTGTTTCAAAGGAGCGAAGATGAACACTGCCGCGCCGAATCTGATCCATCTCGATGGCGTCACGAAGGTTTTCTTCACTGACGAAGTCGAAACCCACGCCCTCGCGGGCATCCACCTCGAGATCAAGACCGGCGAGTACATCGCAATCGCCGGACCATCCGGGTGCGGCAAGTCCACGCTGCTGTCGATCCTCGGACTGCTGGACTCTCCGACGGAAGGTAAGTTCATCCTGAACGGCAAGTCGGTGGCGGATCTGCCGCTCTCGGAGCGCGCGCGTGTCCGCAACCGCGAGATCGGGTTCATCTTCCAGAGCTTCAACCTGATCGGCGACCTCAACGTCTACGAGAACGTGGAGCTGCCGCTCACCTACCGGGGCATGAAATCGACCGAGCGCAAGGAGCGCGTGATGGCGGCGCTGGAAAAGGTCGGGATGGCGCACCGGGCCAAACACCTGCCGAGCCAGCTGTCCGGCGGTCAGCAGCAGCGCGTGGCCGTGGCGCGCGCGGTCGGCGGCGCGCCGTCCATCCTGCTCGCCGACGAGCCGACTGGAAACCTCGACTCGAAAAATGGCGAGGCCGTCATGGAGCTGCTGCGCGAGCTGCACCGTGAAGGCGCGACCATCTGCATGGTGACGCACGATCCGCGCTATGCGCGCCACGCCGATCGCTCCATCCACCTGTTCGACGGCCGCGTCGTTGAGGAAGACGGCAGCAAGCATCGCGGGGAGAAAGAGCTGGAAGAGAGCGGCTTCGACGTCTCCCACTGATCTGGATGCCGGTGCTGAATGCTGAACGCCCAAGGCTGAAATCCCCTTCAGCATTCATGTCGGCCTTCCGCGTTCAGCACATGGCAGTGTCATGATTCATCACGATCTGCATCTGCGGTACGGCCTTCGGATGCTCGTCAGGAGCCCGGCATTCACGACTGTCGCGGTCCTGTCCCTGGCGCTCGGCATCGGCGCGAACAGCGCGATCTTCAGCCTCGTCAATGTGGTCCTGCTCAAGCCGCTGCCGGTCGAAGCCCCGGAGCAGCTGGCGGCGGTCTTCATGACCGACCAGCGGAATCCCGGCAATCTCCCGCTGTCACACCTGAACTACAAGGACCTGCGCGATCAGAACGCCGTCTTCACGGAGATGGCGGCGTTCGGGTTTGCCCAGGTGAACTGGAGTACCGGCACCGAGTCGGAGCAGATCCCGGCCCCAGTGGTATCGGGGAATTACTTTTCCCTGCTCGGCGCCCAACCGGCGCTCGGCCGCGCCTTCCTGCCTGAAGAGGATCAAAAGCCCACGCCCGTCGTCGTCCTCAGCCACGGGTTCTGGGAGGGGAGTCTCGGAAAGGATCGCGCCGCGGTTGGACGGACGATGACGATCAACCGCACCCCGTTCACCATTGTCGGTATCGCCCCGAAGGGGTTCACCGGGACGCTGCTCGGGGGCGGGCCATCCATCTGGGTTCCGATGGCCATGCACGATGTGGTACAGCCGAACTTCACGTGGTACGAGCAGCGGCGCGGGCTGTTTCTCTTCGCCTTCGGACGGCTGAAACCTGGCATCACGCTCTCGCAGGCGGGCGCGAACCTCAAGACCGTCTTCGCTCAGCTCGAGCAGGCGTTCCCCAACGACAACAAGGGGCGCAGCGCCGGCGCAGTGTCGCTGCTCGACGCGAGGCTGAATCCCAACGGTCAGGGGGGCGCGCCGGTCGTGCAGATATCGATGATTCTGATGAGCATCGTGGGGATCGTGCTGCTGATCGCGTGTGCGAACATCGCGAACCTGCTCTTGGCGCGCGCGGCGCGGCGACGGAGGGAGATCGCGATCCGCCTCGCCCTCGGTGCCGCGCGGGTACGGCTGGTGCGTCAGTTGCTTACGGAAAGCGTGCTGCTCTCCGTGCTCGGCGGGACACTCGGGATGCTGCTGGCGTACTGGCTGCTCGACGCGTTGGTCGCGGCGGACCTGCCGCTGCCGGTGCCTGTCGACGACAATCTCGCGATCGACGGACGCGTGCTCATGTTCGCTCGTGTCATTGATCGCCGCCGGCCTCTTCCTGCGCAGTCTTCGTGACGCTCAGGGTGTGGACACCGGCTTTGAGACACGCGGCGTGCTCGTGATGACGTTCAACCTTGGACGCGAAGGCTACACGCCGGAGCGGGGCCAGCTGTTCTACCAGCAGGCGGCCGAACGGGCGGCGGTGCTTCCTGGCGTCAGCGCCGCGGCCGTGGCGCAGAATCCACCTCTCGGCGGCGGTCTGCTGCGCAGTGTATTCCCGGAAGGACAGGACACGACGACCCGCGACCGCATTCTCGTGCAGGTCAACAGCGTCAGTCCCGGCTACCTCGACACGATTCGCGTGCCGCTCGTAAAAGGGCGTGACTTCACGAACACTGACGCCGACGGCGCGCCGCTCGTCGTCATCATCAACGAGACGATGGCGCAGCGCTTCTGGCCGGGCGAGGACGCCATCGGCAAACGGTTCAAGTTCTTCGGCGACGCGGATTTCACCAGCATCATCGGCGTCGCCCGCGACGCCAAATACAACGTTGTGAACGAGGACCCTATCCCATTCATCTATCAGCCGCTGCGGCAGAACTACACACCGGCCGCGGCGCTGCACGTGCGTGCCGGGACCGATGCGGCGGGACTCGCGCCCGCCGTGCGGCGGACGATTCAGGAACTGGATCCGACCCTCTCGGTGTTCAACATCCGCACGCTCGACGAGCAGGTCGCGGAGTCGCTCGCGCCGCTGCGCATCAACGTCATCCTGCTGAGTACGTTCGGCGGCCTCGCGATGCTACTGGCGACGATCGGACTATACGGCGTCGCGAACTACTCGGTCAGCCAACGGACGCGCGAGATTGGCGTACGGATGGCTCTCGGGGCGCGGCCCTCCACTGTCCTGCGACTGGTGCTCGGCCATGGGTTGCTGCTGGTCGGTATCGGGCTCGCGGCCGGCGTCATTCTGGCGCTCTTCGGAGCGACGTGGCTACCGCCGGACC
>JAIVJE010000559.1 GCA_020200195.1 Acidobacteriota bacterium
GTGCGAGATTGTTTCGATCGATCGACGCGCAGGGCTTGAATAGATGGCGATGATGGGCAATGGTGAAAGGAGCTCTGTAACTGTCCGCGCAGCGGTGCGGCCGGCTTCAGATAACGGCCGCGCGTCGTCGGGTCCCCAGTCCGCGTGCGCGTGACGGACAAGATAGAGGTTCGTTGTCGCCACGCTTACCATCCGTCTGGTAGAGTCGAGAATCGGCGCGGTGACCTTAGAGACGGGGAGTCGCTGTCGCCGGCGGCTTTCGCCAGTGCGCCGGTGCCTCAATCCATCTCATGGCTCCGTCTCCGATGCCCGCTCATCGAACCGGACGTGCAGTTTTCCCGCATCCGGCTCTCCGACTGGTTTCACGTCAGACTCACACAGCCGACCGCACGACACGTGATTCCAGACGCAGTACCCCGAGTGCCCCGTGGACCTGCTGCGCCCCAAATCGCCGCGTGCCTCGCGTAGGCACCTTGTGCCGTCGTCTGAGAAAATGTTGCACCGCGTCCGCGACGTAATGGTCGACGGCCCGATAGGCAAGCGCCCGCGTCCCATACCCGAAGTACGTGGCCCAGCCGCGGAGGCGCCGATTGAGGTCGGCGGCCACCTCCGGCCATCGCGCGTGATTCCCCGGTCGCAGAACGGCGCGAACGCCGGCCTTGACCCGCTGGACGCTCTTCTTCGACGGCTTCGCGGCCAGATACCAATGACCGTCCTTCCGGTAGTGGTCCGGCCCAAACGCATAACCCAGGAAGTCAAACGACTCCGTGCGAGCGTTGCGGATGCTCGTCTTCGCGTCATTGAGCGTCAGCCCGATGCGTCCCATCACCCCACGCGTCCACGCCAGCGCCGCCGCGGCCTGTCCACGGCTCACGATGACGAAATCGTCCGCATAGGTGATGAGACGGGCTCGGTACTCCCGCCCTTTGTCGCGTTGCCGCCACGCGCGCAGGAAGCGATGCATGTAGATGTTGGCGAGCAGCGGACTGATGACGCCACCCTGCGGCGTGCCCCGCGTGCTGCGCTTCCCACCCGACATCCGCCGGCGTCCTTGCTCGTCCCGTTCCTCGACGGGCACCTTCAGCCACATCTTCACGAGATGCAGCACGTGGCGGTCCACTACGCGGCGGGCCACACACTGCAGGAGCTCGTGGTGAGGAATGGTGTCGAAGTATTTCGACAGGTCGGCATCGACGACGTCCGTGTATCCCTCGCACAGCGCCACATGGACCGCCCGGACCGCATCTTGGGCTGAACGCCGCGGTCGGTAGCCGTAGGCACTGTCCTCGAAGTCCGCCTCGAAGATCGGTTCCAACACCAGTTTCACGGCGGACTGCACCACCCGGTCCCGAATCGTCGGAATCCCGAGCGGCCGTTCGCCGCCACCTGGCTTCGGAATCATCACCCGGCGCACCGGCGCCGGCCGATACGTCTGCTCGCGCAGCTCCTTTCCCAGTGCCGCGAGCCACGGCTCCACTCCAGCCACGTCGATGTCCTCGAAACGCACGCCATCCACGCCGGCTGCCCCTCGCGCCGCGCGCGACAGCTTATAGGCGTGGGACAGCATGTCGTCCCGACACACCTTGTCGTAGAGGAGATAAAACCGGAACTCCGGCTCCTGCTTCGCCTTGACGTAGAGCGCCCGCTGAAGCCGCCGAACACTGTCAGGAGTTTGCAGGCTCACGCCAATCTCCATGTCCTTGGCTGCCTTGGACGCACCCAGAAGCGAGGCCCCTTCCCTCCACAGCCATTACGCCGCTTCCTCAGTACTATGGGCCTCTCCGACACCCGCGCCGACCACCCCCTCGAAGCAGTGTCGAGCGTCGCGACCGCTCGTCGCGCGCGGGCTTCCCACGTTGCAGCAGACAACCTTGCCGGCGTGCCGTTCCCCCTACCCCGGTGGACCACGGTGGTTGCATTTGTCGGTGCTTCACCACTGCGCGGCGGCCTTCCTCCCGTTAGGGCGGAGTCGGCGTCCACGTCTCGCACTTTCGAGGCCTGCTCAGGATTCACTCGCGTTACGGCCC
>JAIVJE010000560.1 GCA_020200195.1 Acidobacteriota bacterium
GGTCAGGGGTACTCCCTCTGCCACAGGAAGGGCTTTGGCGGGAGCCGATGGCGGCAGGACGTATATCGGGTTGCTGACGAGCCAGGGCACCGGAGGTTGACCGGGACTTCCTGGTGCCGAGACCTCGACACGATACGCCCCCGGCTCCCCCACTACAGCGCGCACTTCGGTTCCCCCGCGCGCGATCCGGGTGTTTCTTCCAATCAGCGACGTTTCGCTGCCGCCCGGAGCCAGGACGCGGGCGTGCAGGGTCACGGGCTCGCCGGCTGCGAGTCGGGCGCCCATCGGTGCCCGCGCGCCGCCACGCTCAGCGTAGTATTCGATCAATCCCGGCGATGCGATGGCGTCAATCGTGCTGAACACACGGCCTGCTCGAATCGCGGCGACGACCGCCGGGCCGTCCCGGTCGGCGTTTCCGCTCAATGGGGCTTCGAGCAGCACGCTGATACTGAACGTCCGGAAGCTCGCTTCGTACCTCCCATGGGCGTCGAGTGCCGCCAGCCCGACGACCGGTCCGCTTGACGCCCGCTCATCCCACCGATGCAGTGGCGCCGAAGGACGGTCGAGCAGCGATGCGATTGCGGGGCCGGGTCTGAAGGCATACACGAGGGCAGCCCCCGCCAGCGTGGCGGTGTCTTCGTCTCTCCATTCGGTGTCCGCGTTCAGCCACTCGATGCCGTCAACAGGCGCTGTGGAGTTCCATTGCAGATCGCGCTTGGGGGAATCCGGATGGGCGGCGATGCCGAAGCCGCCGAGCCGGGCGACGTCCGTCACGACGTCCTCTGCTCTGCCGCCGAGAGGATAGGAAGCGCGCGCCATATCGAGCGCGACGTAATGGCCGTCGGCGGTGCTGATTTCGACGCCGACGAGGCACAGGACGCCGCTCAGATACGCTGGGCGGTCCGGTTCCGCGGTCCCGTTTCCGTGGTCGGTGAAGATGACGAATTGCAGCCTCGCGCGTGCAGCGGCGGCCGCGATCGTGGGCTTGTCGGCGGCACCGTCTGACCGGGTCGTGTGGACGTGATACGCACCTGCCACGGTGCGCGACGCGAGATCACCCCAGCCGGCGGTATCCAGTCGGTCCGGTGCCGGCGGCCCGAGAATAACGGCGCAAAACACGACGACGGCCAGGAGGGCCGCCCCCGTAAGCAGAAGCCTTCTCATTCCACCCGCCGGTCATGTCCCGAGCGCGCTCGCCTTATCGGTGCGTTCCCACGTGAACTCCGGTTCGTTGCGCCCGAAATGACCGAATGCCGCTGTCTTTTTGTAGATGGGCCGCCGAAGATCCAGGGTTTCAATGATGCCGCGCGGTGTCAGGACGAAGTTCTCGCGCACGAGGTCGCTGATTTTCTCGTCAGCCACGTTGCCAGTGCCGAAGGTGTCAATTAGGACCGAGACGGGTTCGGCCACGCCGATGGCGTAGGCGAGCTGCACCATGCAGCGGTCCGCAAGCCCGGCGGCGACGACGTTCTTCGCCACGTAGCGGGCCATGTAGCATGCCGATCGATCGACCTTCGTGGGGTCCTTGCCAGAGAACGCCCCACCCCCGTGCGGGGCCGCGCCACCGTACGTGTCCACGATAATTTTGCGCCCCGTGACGCCGGCGTCTCCCTGCGGCCCGCCGACGACGAACCGGCCGGTGGGATTGATGAGGATCCGCGTGTTCTTGTCCATCATGTGCTCGGGTACCACGCGGTTGACGATCTTCTCGATCACGTCCTCGCGGAGCGTGTCGTTCGAGACGAGTGCGCTGTGCTGCGTCGAGATGACGACCGTGTCGACCCGGACGGGCTTGCCCTTCTCGTACTCGACTGACACCTGCGACTTGCCGTCCGGTCGCAGATAGTCGAGCACGCCATCCCGCCGCATGCATGACAGGCCCTTGACGAGCTTGTGCGCCAGCATGATCGGCAGCGGCATCAGCTCCTCGGTTTCCGTGCACGCGTAACCGAACATCAGGCCCTGGTCGCCCGCGCCGCCGGGATCCACGCCCATCGCGATGTCGGGCGACTGCTCGTGAATCGAC
>JAIVJE010000272.1 GCA_020200195.1 Acidobacteriota bacterium
CGCGTACTCCGCGTCGGGCGAGATTACAGCACCGGTCGTGTACGCAGGGAGCGGGAATCCGGCCGACTACGAGTGGCTCGCGGCCCACGGGATCGACATACGGGGAAAAATCGCGCTCGTCCGGTACTCGGTGCCGTACAGCTATCGCGGGTTCAAGGCGCTCGCTGCGCAGGAGCGCGGTGCGGCAGGCATCCTGATCTATTCGGACCCGGCAGACAATGGGTTCAAGAAGGGAAAAGTGTATCCGCAGGGCCCGTGGGGCCCGGAGAGCCACATTCAGCGCGGCGGCATTGTCTACGATTTCATGGTGCCGGGCGATCCGCTCACGCCAGGGTGGGCGTCTTTGCCGGGTGCCCGACGGATCGACAAGGCAGAGGCCGTGTCGCTCCCGACAATCATCAGCGCGCCGCTCTCCTATCTATAAGGATGCGCGCGTCATCCTCGAGGCGCTCGACGGCCCCCGAGCACCCGCGGGCTGGCAGGGCGGTCTTCCGATCACCTATCGCGTCGGAGGGGGCGCCGCAACCGTTCGCATGCGGGTGCAGGCGGACGATCGCGTTCGGCCAATCTGGACTGTCACGGGGATGATTCCGGGCGTCGAACGGCCGGACGAGGTCGTGCTCGTAGGCAATCACCGGGACGCATGGGTGTACGGCGGCGTGGATCCGTCGAGCGGATCGGCGGCGCTCGTCGAACTCGCGCGGACGCTCGGAGAACTGGCGCGTACCGGCAGCCGTCCGAAGCGCTCCATCCTCTTTGCGAGCTGGGATGCCGAGGAGTTCACCTTGACATCGTCCACCGAATGGGGCGAACAGAAGGAGTCGTGGCTCCGCGATCGCGCGGTGGCCTATCTGAACGTGGACAGCGCGGCGTCCGGACCGAACTTCAGCGCCGCGGCCGTGCCCGCATTGAACCAGTTGATTTCAGAAGCCACACAGGCAGTGCGTGATCCTGTGCGTCGTCTGTCGATAGCGTCCGTCGTCCGTGACCGCCGGACGCGCGAGCGCGGCGCATTACCGACGGGATCGTCATCCGCGTTGGTGAACAACCGGCTGGGCAGCGGATCGGACTACACCGTGTTCCTGAACCACCTCGGCGTTCCGGTCGCCGATCTTGCCTTCGATGGACCTTACGGCGTCTACCACTCCGCGTACGACAATCACAACTGGGTGGCTCGAATCGGCGACCCGGGATTCCGGTACCACGTCACGCTCGTACAGCTCTGGGGCGTGATCGCATTGCGGCTGGCGAATGCTGATGCGCTGCCGCTCGACTACGAGCCGTACGCCGACAGCGTCGAAACGTTCGCCACCGAAATCCAGAAGCGGTGGCAGAAGCCCGGAGCCGGGAACGAGACTGTCGCAGGAGACTTCGCGGATGTGAAGTCGGCAATTTCGGAGTTCAAGGCCGCGGCTCGGACTCTCAACAGTCGCCGGACGGCTGCACTATCGACGAGCGATGCGACGGCCCTTCAGTCGGTGAACCGCGGGCTGATGGCAGCCGAACGGGCGCTACTGCATCCCGCCGGCATACCGGGGAGGCCCTGGTACCGTCATCTGATCTACGCACCGAAATACACGTATGCTCCGGAGGTGCTGCCAGGGGTCGCCGAGGCGGTCGTTACGCCCGTGCGGGATACCGACCGGGTTTCTGAGCAGCTGCGACTGCTCGCCGCGGCGTTGCGCCGCGCCGCGGCGGCGTTGTCGGGTAACGGTCTGTCTTCCGCTACTGCACGGTGACACGCACGACCCGGGCGTTGTTGAACGTACCCGTCACGGTCGAGCGCGCAAAAGCGACCACATCGTAGACGCCGGGAGCCAGCGTCAGTCCCGGCGTCGAGAACCCCGACATCATGAACTGCGATCCGAATATGGCCGCCACATCCGATCGCGCACCGAAGCAAGTGGTGTCCGCCGCGGTGAGGAACACCGGCGCGCCACCACCGGCCGGATAAGCCCAGACATGCAGGACGTCCACTCCAGCCCCAGCAGGCGCGCCGAGATCGAGCGCCCAGCCGCTCAGGGT